>JAHEME010000056.1 GCA_024643825.1 Chloroflexota bacterium
CGTTGGCGGTTTCCTGAATGCGTCCACCATACATCACATTCACGCGGTCTGCCATTTCGGCGATGACACCGAGGTCATGTGTGATCAGGATGATCGAGACTTCCATCTTCTCACGAAGTTCCCGCATGAGGTCGAGAATCTGTGCCTGGATCGTCACATCAAGGGCTGTCGTTGGCTCGTCGGCAATGAGCAGTTCAGGCAAGCACGCCAGCGCCATCGCGATCATGACACGCTGCGCCATGCCGCCCGACATCTCATGCGGATACTGCTCCGCACGACGCTCCGGCTCTGAGATTCCCACCAGCCGCAATAACGAAACTGCACGCTCTCGGCCTTCTTCACGCCCAAGTGACCGATGAATGTCGAGGACTTCTGCGATCTGGTCGCCAATCTTGAACACCGGATTCAGGCTGCTCTGTGGTTGCTGGAAAATCATCGAGATGCGATTTCCCCGGATGTGAACCATTTCACTCTCCGGAAGCTCCAGCAAGTTCTGGCCCCCAAACCAAATCTCGCCCTCCACGATGCGGCCTGGAGTATCAATCAGCCGCATAACAGAGAGCGAGGTAACGCTCTTACCACTTCCTGATTCGCCGACGATGCCGAGCGTTTCGCCTTGCTTAAGCTCAATATCGACACCATCGACGGCCTTGACAACACCATCTTCGGTAAAGTAGTAGGTGCGAAGGTTCCTGATTTCCAGGATGTTCCCTTCCTTGCCGTTCTCAGCCAATGGTCCCTCCTCAACTTGGAGAAATAATATCTGCCGTTTTCACAGAGGTTACAAAAACGGGATCACGATGCTCGGACCGTAACGGCGATACGGTGAATATCAGAAGTCCCGTTTGGAAATGTGCTATCCAGGATTCCCGTGTTATCACGCGGAGGGCGCTGGATTGTGCCGTTCCCATCAACAGCTCGTACTGCGAGAGTCGCTGATCGTGTTTCGCTGGCAGCAGAAGGCGTCCATTCGTACCGCCATTCCGTCCAGACCAACGAACTAGGGCCTGGAATTACATCTGCGTCTTTCCAGGAAATCCCATCATCCGTACTAACTTCTACTTGTGCGACACCGCTTGAGCCTGCATAGGCGATGCCGGATACGACGATGGTTTCCCCGGAGATGGCTTCCAGGGCGCGTGGTTCCCAGATTTGCGAGTTAACCTGAACATCTGCTGCGTTAGACCAGCCGCGCTGTTCCCAGTAGCCCAGGAATTCCTCATGAATCACCGATAATCCCGTGATCCACTTTGGCTGTTTCTGCCCGTATCGTCCGGGGAGGAGCAGCCGTAATGGGAATCCATGTTTGATGGGGAGCAAGTCTCCATCCATTTCATATACCAGCAGCGAATCTGGGTCAAGTGCCAATTCCAGTGGAATGCTCGTTTCATAGCCATCCGCGTTGCTAATTTTTAGCTCACGAGAGCCTGGCTTTGGCTCTGCTGCTGAGAGCACATCTGCCAGCCGGACGCCGCGCCAGATCGTATTCCCGACTAAGGAGCCGCCCACCGGATTGCTAATACATTCGAGTGTGCGCATTGCTTCGATAGAAGGAAGCGCACGAATATCTTCCATCGTTAGCGACGTAGGATATTGCACCAACCCATCAACTGTCAACTGCCAGGTAGCTTCATCAATAGTTGGGCGCTCTGAAGCGGTGCGATATCGGTTTTCGTAGAATCGAGTCACAGGGGATGTTACAAGAAATCCCTCTGCTGTTCGGCTTACCGAGGGCCAGGTCGTTTCTACTCGCTGAGTAGCCTCTTCCCTTTGGGCAGGAGGCGTCGATATAGAATCTGATGCTGCGGCTGAAACCAGATCTTGCGGATCAGGCTGGGCGGTCTGCGTAGCGCGAATATGACCGATCTCCGCTAGAGTAGGAACGGCCTCTTCTTTGACACTTCCGCTGCCAACCGCGTTCAGGGCACGTTGACAGGCGATCAAAAAGACGCCGCCGATAGTAATGACTACCACTTTGAGTGCGCTGCGTCGCCGTAACTGAAACACCAATTGCATTCCTTGCCAGATCGCATCTAGTGTACCCCACTTACGGAAGATTACCAGATCAACCTCGTAAATCTGGAGTGCCGATCCTCGTGGCTAATGCGCCGCAATAATTTCTTCTGTTATGGCACGAACCATGTCCAGAGTCTTTACGTGGATTGGCAAAGCCCAATAGCCGGAACGACCTCCCCGGAAAACAGCTTCGCCTTCATACCCAAAGACGTCGAGGGGAACAAAAAGTTTGGTTGGGTCTGCAATGTCAAGGCGATTGCCCGGAAGTTTCACTGGCTCTGCGTAGATTAGCTCAATCGAGATACCTTCAATGCGAGCCTGAGCAAACCGCTCTTCTGACCAACCCCATTCATAATAGCCAATTTCATCCCCAAGGGAAGCATAGAGTGCGCTGACCAATTCATCATATCCCGCCTGATCGGGTTCAAGAGTGATGATGTCACCGTCGTGATAGATAGCAATCTGTACAGGCTTCCCCTGAATGATATTAGTTGCGAACAGAATGTTTCCACTTAGCGCGGCGGGCAAAGCAAAGAATAAACAGGCAAACATTGCGGCCAGGGCCATCAGCAATCCAAACCAACTACCGATGGAGGTATGGGTAAGCTTCTCAGCCTTAAGTACGGACATACAATAGACCCCTTCTATACTCTTGCGATGCGGAAGAAAGCACTTTAGGGTACACAAATCAAATGGCATCGTACTGTCAAGAGTTACTTCTACTGTATGGGATCGGTTCAAAAAGGACACCGGGGCATCGAGCGCGAGAAGCGCCGGATGCCCCGGTGAGGGTTTCTGAGAGGGAGGAACGGGGTTAGCCGTTCACGTTCTCTTCAGGAGAGAAGCTTACGGGCAGGAAGCGCCGTCCGCAGCGAAGGTCCAGGTCTCGGTGTTCCAGGAAGCGTAATTGGACGGGCCACGAGCCGGGCCGCAGAGGCTGGGGCTGTAGGCTTCGACTTCCACGCGCTGGAAGAGAGGCACACTGGGGACGTCCTCGGCGAAGAGGGCTTGCGCTTCGAGGAAGAAGGGCAGGCGGTCTTCGGGGGCGATCACGTTATCGCCATTGAACAGAGCCTGGGTAGCATCGTTGTTGCACCAACCGAGGTCGTTCGAGCCTTCGAGGCTGTCGCCGACCTGGGGGATCTGTTCAGCATAGTACAGGCTGTTGCCTGCCGGCAGTTCCTCGTCAGTCGGGCGGCCAAAGCGCAGGTCTTCTGCGGTCAGGCTGGTGCCAGTGAGGAAGTCAGGGTTGGCAGCCAGGATGTTGTCGGCAGTCAGGAACTCGCCTTCAGCGGTGCGGTAGATGTTCTGCCCGCCGTAGATTGAGATGCTGGACGGGTCGGCGGTGGAGACCCACGCGAACTCGCCAAGCTGGTAGGTGCGGGCAAACAGCGGGCCGTCATCCGCGAACCACACCGAAGCCGGGATCAGGTCGAGGTTGACCTTCATGCCGATGTCGGCCATGTTCGATTGCAGGATGGTGGAGAGCTGCTCACGCATCGCGTTACCGGTGGTGGTGTGGAAGCTGACCTCGAAGGGCGTGCCCTCCGGGATGCTCCAGTCACCGCGCTCGCAGCTGTAGGTTCCGCCGGAGCCGTAGTACTCGACCACACCGTCGCCGTCTTTGTCTTCCCAGCCGGCTTCCGCCAGCAGGGCTTTGGCCTGCTCAGGATCGTACGGGTACAGTCCCTCGGTGTCCGGGTTCCAGGCCCAGTGGTCGCTGGGCAGGAAGCTCTGGAGCGGCTGGACTTCGCCGTAGAGGATCTGCTCGGTCATCTGGAGACGGTTGGTGCCGTAGGCGACTGCCTGGCGGACGCGCACGTCAGCGAAGAACGGGAAGCCACCGTTCTCCACACCGGCCTCGTTCGGCCAGGTGTTCATTTCCAGGTGCTCCCAGACGGTGCTGGGGATGGCGTCGTACTTCACCAGTCCCTGTTCAGCCGACTGTTGAATGAAGGGGAGCTGGGTCAGTTGCAGACCATCGCTGGTGGCGTAGTCGCACTCGCCGGAGAGCGTCGAGGCCAGCAGTTGGTTGGTGTCGCCAATGAAGCGATAGATCAGGTTCGGGGTTGCCACGTCGCCACCCCACCAGTTCTCCACTCCCTTGAGGACCACGCGGTCGCCTTCTACCCAATCGACGAACTCGTACGGGCCGAGGACGGGGTTGGGCAGACGGGCGTAGTCGCTTTCCTTGATCTCTGCCGGGGTCATGCTTTCCAGCGCGTGCTGGGGCAGGATTTCGGAAACGTCATTGGATGGGCCAAAGGGCGGGATGAAGTAGAGCGGTGGTTTGGCGCCCGGAGCGTAGGAGATCTTCAGGGTGTTGTCGTCTACGACTTCCCAGGTCTGGGATTCAATCGAGCCGCGTGAGCTCGCGCCGGAATCCGGGTCGAGCAGCACGTCACGGGTGTACACCATGTCATTGACCGTGAAGGGCGTGCCATCCGACCACGTGATCTCTGGCTTGTACTGGAAAGTGACAGTCAGGACTTCATCGGCGCCTTCGCCGCTGAACTCCGCGCCGCCGTTGTCAAAGCTGGGGAATTCGTTATTCACCAGCATCTGGGTCTCGAAGAAGTACGCGCGATCCGAGATCCAGTTGCGGCCTGAGGCCGAGTGGAAGACCTGTGCCGTGACCGCCATCGTGCTGGCCATCAGATAGAAGGTATCTGGCTCCTGGCTCATGCAGATGATGATGGTGTCTTGCACGGGGCCTGCTTCGGGGACCGCTGTCACGACCACGGGCTCACCGTTGACAATCTCGGTGACCACCACGGTCTGTACTTCGCCAGTTGCGCACGCCGCGAGAACGAACGAGGCCGCGAGTACGAGCGCTGCTACCAGCGCCCAACGCTTGTTTAACATGTCTTGCTCCTCCATAGAATAGTGTGCGTGAATAAGAGTTGGAGCCAGATGACATCATCTTATGACTATGCCATAGATCTCCAGAGTCTATCCGTACCTGGCCTCACCCCCCTTCGGGTTGGAATCAAAATCGCTGTCAATCAACACAACCCGGCAGAATCCTATTGATTCTTACGGACTGCATCGGACTGACAGCGACTATTGAATAAGCCATAGAAATGTAGATCACCTGTGAATTTGGCGGTTCCAGGCAAAAATCCGGGAAGAACATTATTGCCGATCAGCGGGTTGGCTTCGTTGGTATAGCCATACGGCGAACGTTGATCGTAGCCAAAATACCGCTAATTTCGCGATCTCTCAACATTGTGAAGAAATGAACAGAGTGTGCGCCTGATGAAAGTATGCAACACATCCCTATCCACTATACCATGATATTGTGACTGAGGTTCAACGAATCGTCAAGTCATAGAAGAAGCCGGGGCATCACACGCAGAGATCGCGGGATGCCCCGGCAGTGTTTTCTGAGAAAGAAACGCAGGTTAGTGCGTCATCTTACCAGAAGAGAAGAATGAGCCTACGGGCACGAAGCGCCCGGAGCCGCGAACGTCCAGGTCTCGACGTTCCAGGAAGCAAGGTTCGCCGGGCCACGAACTGGGCCGCAGAGGCTGGGACTGTAGGCTTCGACTTCGATGCGCTGGAACAGCGGCAGGCTGGGAACTTCCTCCGCGAAGACGCGCTGCGCTTCCAGGAAGAAGGGCAGACGATCTTCAGGAGCGATCACGTTGTCGCCATCGAACAAAGCCTGGGTCGCGTCACTGCTGCACCAGCCGAGGTCGTTAGAGCCTTCAAGCTGGTCGTAGTCGGACGAGATCTGCTCGGCATAGAACAGGTTTGTACCTTCGGGCAGCGCAGAAGCGAGGAACTGATGCAGCGATGCATCGGGAGCCTCTTCCACGGCGCGACCGAAGCGGAAGTCAAACGGATCGATGCCGGTTCCATCCAGGAAGGTCGGGTCTGCTGCGAGGATGTTGTCGGCGGTCAGGAACTTGCCGTCAGCCGTGCCGTATACGTTCATCCCGCCGTAGATCGAGATGCTGGAAGGATCAGCTGTTGACTGCCACGCGAACTCGCCAAGCTGGTAAGTGCGGGCAAACAGCGGGCCATCATCCGCGAACCATACCGATGCCGGGATCAGGTCAAGGTTGACCTTGATGCCGATGTCGGCCATGTTCGCCTGAAGGATGGTGCTCAACTGCTCACGCATGGCGTTGCCAGTAGTGGTGTGGAATGTCACCTCGAAGGGCGTGCCCTCCGGGATGCTCCAGTCACCGCGCTCACAGCTGTAGGTTCCGCCTTCGCCGTAGTACTCGACCACGCCGTCGCCATCTTTATCTTCCCAGCCAGCTTCCGCTAGCAGGGCGCGGGCTTGATCGGGATCGTACGGGAAGAGACCATCGGTGTCTGGATTCCATGCCCAGTGGTCGCTGGGGAGGAAGCTGGTCAGTGGATCAACTTCACCATACAGAATCTGCTCGGTCATCTGGAGACGATTCGTTCCGTAGGCGACAGCTTCGCGTACGCGCACGTCACCGAAGAACGGATATCCACCATTTTCCACACCCGGCTGATCGGGCCATGTATTGAACTCAAGGTGCTCCCAGACGGTGCTGGGGATGGCCTCGTACTTCACTAGCCCCTGTTCAGATGACTGCTGAATGAAGGGCAGTTGGGTCAGTTGCAAACCGTCGCTGGTGGCGTAGTCGCACTCGCCAGAGAGCGTGGACGCCAGCAGTTGGTTGGTATCGCTGATGAAGCGATAGATCAGGTTCTGGGACTGAACTTCACCGCCCCACCAATTGTCCACCGCCTTCAATGTGATGCGGTCGCCTTCTACCCACTCGACAACGTCGTAGGGGCCGAGCACCGGACTGGGTGCGCGAGCGTAGTCGCTTTCCTGGATCTCTGCCGGAGTCATGCTTTCAAGCGCGTGTTTCGGCAGGATATCGGAGAGGTCGTTGGTCGGGCCAAACTGAGGGATGAAGTACAGCGGCGGCTTCACACCCGGCGCATACGTCACCGTCATGGTGTAATCATCCACCTTTTCCCATGTCTGCTGCTCCAGCGTTCCGCGAGAGTTCGCGCCGGAATCTGGATCGAGAACAACGTCGCGCGTGTACAACAGGTCATCGACCGTGAACGGCGTTCCATCTGACCAGGTGATCTCCGGCTTGTACTGGAAGGTCACCTGCAACTGCTCGTCAGCGCCTGAGCCGATAAACTCGGCTCCACCATTGTCGAAGCTGGGGAATTCGTCATTCACCAGCATCTGGGTCTCGAAGAAGTACGCCTGGTCAGGCATCCAGTTCTTGCCGCTGAAGGAATGCGCAACCTGCGAGGAAACCGTCATCGTGCTGGTGACCAGATACAGGCTGTCGGGTTCCTGGCTCATGCAGATGATGATCGTGTCAGGGGTTTCCACGGTGGGTGGCGCTGCCGTGACGACCACCGGTTCGCCGTTGACGATCTCGGTGACGACAACTGTCTGGACTCCGCTGCCTGAACAGGCAGCCAACGCAAACGCCGCAATCAGTACGAACGCTCCGATGAGCGCCCATCGTTTTGTTGACATCGTGTTAAAGCCTCCTCTTAAGAATCAAGATGTTGATGGAGCCTGCGATCCGAGTTCGTACCCCGGATGGCTCCGACCTGAACTTCTATCCATTCATGCGAACCCATCACCCCCTTTCCAACAAAATACGGCTGCCCCTGGCAGTGCCGAACAGACAGCCCCCAGAAGGGGCCGCCCTGCCGAAAGGGTAGCCGTTTCATGATGAGTAGGAATGAGAATCAAAAACATCCAATAGGCCTTTCCCACCTGGTCGGTTCCCTGAGTTCAGATGAGCGTATCTGAACCTGCCAGGCGGCGGCTGTTTCCCTGACTTCGGAGGCATCCCCTGGGAGGGTGGCCGGGAGTGGCAACTGGCGAGAAGCTTCCCCGGCCTCCCAGGACGACTGCGCAAGCGATGAGCGTATCTGGTTTTCGCCCTGCGGCTGTCGTTGTCCTCATCGTATCTACATCAATCATCGAGCCAAGGTTCAATCGATTGGCAGAAACAACTTCGATCCGGGTAGAAGTGTCTGCGATACACTCTTGCTATGGTTAAACCAATGATCGTTTTGACAGGAGAATCCGCGTGGGCCGACCGTGTGGCAGCGGTCGCGGAGTCGGTTGGCGCGGAAATGCGACACTACCCTACGACGGAGGAGTACATCCCCCGGCTGGCAGCCGATCACGCGGCGCTGATCGTGGTGGATGGTGCGGACTCTGGCTGGCAGGGTTGGACTTCTGCGCCGAAGGTAAGCCCGGCGACGCGCCGCATCCCCGTGATCGTCATCTCTGCGGATCGCGCCATCCGCGATCAGGCGCTAACGTCCGGCGCGGGGTTTGTCATTACGCCTGCCGAGATCGCGTCGCGGCTGCCGGATATTTTTGCGGATCATGGCCGCTTCACCGATGCCGCAACCCAATCGGAGATAGCCGATCAATGCAGCCAGCCCCTCCCACCGGAAGCGTTGCAGGCTGTCGAGAAGTTCAATCGCGGGGACTACTACAAGCAGCACGATCTCTTCGAGGCCCTATGGATGCAGGAGACAGGCCCGGTGCGCGATCTGTACCGTGCGATTCTGCAAGTGGGGATCGCCTATTTTCAGGTGACGCGGGGCAATCGGCGCGGTGCGCTCAAGATGGTGCTGCGCAGTTTGCAGTGGTTCCATGTGCTGCCGGATGTGTGTCAGGGCGTGGATGTCGCCGCGCTGCGTGCCGATGCCTTCCGCCTGCGCGATGCGCTCACCGCCTGGCCGGAGGATCGTCCGTTCGCCGAGTTCGATCACGGCCTGCTGGGGCAGGTGCATCTGGTTGATGAGGGTTGATCGAGCGAATTGCTCGCTGTATACTATGTATATACGAAATATACAGCAGTGATGAGGTGCATGATGATCTACCAGAAATTGCGTAAAGTTGGCAACAGCTATGTGGTGACCATTCCAAAAGAAGAAGTCGAGCGGCTTGGGGCGGAAGAGGGACAGCTTCTGGCGGTGCAGGTACAGCGCGCCGAAGTGCGCCCGGTGCTATCGGATGAACTGCGCGAGGCATTTGAGCGGAGCTGGGCGCGCAGCGAGGAAGCCTATCGCTATCTCGCCAAGAGATAGCTAAATGGCTGAATTCCAATATCTCACAGTGGCGGATGCCATTGCTCTTCATGATAAACTGCTGGAACGAACGGGTGAGCCGTACATGCCGCTTCGAGATGCAGGGCTGCTAGAGTCTGCTATGATGCGGCTTCAGATGGCAGCCCATTATGAAGACGCCGATCTACTTCGGCAGGCGGCGTTACTAGCGGTGAGCATCTCGCAGGCCCAGGCGTTTCTGGATGGAAATAAGCGCACGGCCTATGCGTGTTGTGAGGTTTTTCTGGACATCAACGGTGTGACGCTAACAGGGTCGCCGGTGGAGATGGCCCAGCAGTTGATCGCCGTCGCCGAGCGTAACGATAATCTCACCGCTGCTACCGCTCGCTTCGAAGCGTGGCTGCGCGAGCACCTCGCACCCAGGGAGTGATCCCCCGAATTCCCCGTTACGCCGTCAGCCCTAACCCCGCCCCATCCAGCAGCGAACGGAATCGCTCGATGCTGAACTCGCCCTTCGCCATCACCCCCACCACGCCGGGGAGCTTCGCTACATGCCCGGCCTGATCCACCAACGCCGATAGAATGATGATCGGGATTGGGGTCTTTTCCTGCACTCGGCTGAGTGCCGCCAGCACGCTGAAGCCATTGACATGAGGCATCATCAGGTCGAGGATCATCGCACTGGGGGCCGCCTCCTGAATCATCGCCAGGGCTTCGCTGCCATTGCGCGCCATCCGCGATTCCAGACCAAACATCAGCAACGCGTCTTCCACTAACGTCCGAACATCGGAGTTGTCATCCACTACGAGCACGTATTTCTGTTCCATTAAACCTCGTTCCACGAAAAGGCCCATCCCTCAGTAGGAGATTCTGCGCTAGATCGCGATGAGAAACAATGGGAATTTTGGTTCATTCCCCCGGTTGGGGTGACGGCGCGGCAGGCACGGTTGACTTCGCTGAGGCGGGTTCCGGCTTTGGGGTTGGTCGAGCGACCGTCTTCTGGATGGTGGGTACAGGCTCCGGCGCGAGTTTTCCCGTCCCCCTCGGCGGGAGAGGCCCGGTGCGCCCCGGCAGAATGGCTGCGGTGGGTTTGATCGCTGGCAGTGGCCCGGTCTTCAGGATCGGTGTGGCGGGGGCCGGCAGCCGATGTGATGTCATTGCAGCCGGGTCCTCCAGTACTCCAGCGGAAGTCAGCAGCACTTGCAGTTCCGCCATCGAAAACCGCCCCTTGACCATCGTTCCGACCACGCCTGGTAGCTGCCGCACGGCGCTGACCTGATCGGCAAGACCCGATAGGATGATCACCGGGATCTGTGTGCCCTGACCCTTCGCCAGTTGGCTGAGGGCGCTGAACCCGTTGACCAGCGGCATGAGCAGATCGAGGATCAGCGCGGTAGGCCGATCCATACGGATCATGTCCAGGGCTTCCTGCCCGTTATGCACGACGCGGCATTGAATCCCCATCAGGCTGAGGAATTCGGTGATCACTTCTGTGACCAGGGGATCGTCATCCGCGATTAACACATAACCAGGCACACCGGTGCTCCTCTGTGGCGGCTTACTTCCGGCCTACACGGAAGATTATAAGGAACAGCCCGGCGGCTGACAATCGAATTTCATGAATTCCTGGTTTGAACATGCCATGCTCTGTCCAGTACAATACCCTCATTCGCCGCTGTACCTGTGAGGAAAGACCATGCCAGAGTTCTTCACCCTCGTCTCTCCCG
>JAHEME010000593.1 GCA_024643825.1 Chloroflexota bacterium
TGGTCGAGACACAATGATTGGTTGTCAACCCAACGATCACTACCGATTGAATCCCGTCTTCCCGCAGGCGATCCTCCAGATCGGTGCCGATGAAGGCGCTGTTCACGGTCTTCTGGATGATGGGTTCCGCACCCTGGGGCGCGACCATGCGCTTGATAGCGTTGCCCGGTTGGTCAGGCCGCAGCGGGGAGTCGGGGCTGGTGGACATGTGCTGCACATGGTAGACAGGACGCCCCTTTGTGCGCCAGTCCGCCAGCAGCCGCGCGATATTGATTTCGGCATCGGGGTTGTTGCGCTGACCCCATTGAGGATCGTCGAAGCCATCCTGCACATCGATGATGATCAAAGCTGTTCTGCCGGTGAGTGGTGTCATGGTGTGGTTCCTTTCGGAATGCGTGGCCTTTGATCGGGCTTGCTCAGGATTTGGGCCATCCGGTGGCGGACGTGTTCCCAGAGGCACGCAGGATTTTCCCTTATGCGAGGGACACTACAGCCAATAGCATAGGGGGTGTGCGAGGAAATGCAAAGAGGCTGTCGCCTTCTGATGCCGAAGCCCGTAGGCTGGTTTACTCGCCTTCTGTTATACTGGGTGTACTGAGACTCTTCACTGGATAGGATCGGTCCCATGTCAAGCTCCCTCACGATTGGGCTTCCTCGGATGCACAAGGAGCCAGGCGAGCGGCGCGACTTTCTCCCTTCGTTCATCGCCCATTTGAGCCGGTTCGGTGCGCAGGTTGTGCTGGAGCAGGACTATGGAACGCGCATCAACTTTACCGAAAGTGACTACCGCAACATAGTACCGGGAATCCAGGTAGCGCCTGCCGAGGAAGTGTATGCGCAAGACCTGGTGATCGTGCTGCGCTACCCTGATCCGATGTTTCTTGATCGGATGCGGCCCGGCGCGTGCCTGATGACGATGGTGCATTACCCGACCCGCCCGGATCGCGTGGCGGACTTGCAGGCGCGAGGGCTGGAAGCCATCTCGCTAGATTCGATCATTGATGACTCTGGTCGTCGTCTGGTAGAGAATCTGCGCTCAGTGGCATGGAATGGCGTGGAAGTTGCCATGAAGACACTGGCAAAGACGTATCCCGCCCCCGGCTTCGATAGCCCGGATCGTCCGCCGATCCGCGTGGCGCTGATCGGGGCAGGGGCGGTGGGCATCCAGACTGTGCAGGCGGCGATCCGCTATGGCAGCGACGACCTGCGCGCGAAGATGGTCGCCGCCGGGGTTCCGGGCGTCGAAGTCACCGTGCTGGACTATGACCTGACAGGCAAAGAGGCGCTGATGGTGGACGTTCTGCGGCGCACCGACCTGCTGATCGATGCCACGCAGCGGCCTGATGCGTCGAAGATGGTGATCGCGAATCGGTGGATTGGCGAAATGCCCGATCACGCGGTGCTGCTCGATCTCTCGGTTGATCCCTACGAATGCGAGGCCGACCCGCCGGGCGTGAAAGGGTTGGAAGGCATCCCCCAGGGGAACCTGGATCAGTTCGTTTTTGCGCCTGACGACCCGGCGTGGAATGCGGTTCCCGATTGCGCTGATACGACCCATCGGCGGGCGGCTGTCTCGTGCTACTCGTGGCCGGGGGTGCATCCGCGCCGCTGTATGAGCCTGTACGGGAAGCAGCTCGCCCCCCTGATGCGGACGATCATGACGATGGGCATCAGCAGCATTGATGCGAACGGTTCGTTCTTCCAGCGCGCGCTCTCCCGCGCGATGCTGTCTCGGTGGGCCGCGAATGCGAATTCCTCCCCTGCGGGGAACGCCAGAAGCTCGCGAACCGCATAGAACATCAAAGACACGAAGGAACATCTGCCACAAAAAAGGAGACACATGACCTCCCCCAAGACCATCGGATTCCCCCGGATGCGCAAAGAACAGGGCGAGAAGCGCGTCTACCTGCCTGAGTTCATTCAGTATCTCACCACGCTGGGCGCGAAAGTCGTGATCGAGGAGGGCTACGGATCACGCAGCGGCTACAGCTTCGACGATTACCGGTCGGGCAACGAGGCTGTTCATCTGGGCACTACGGAAGAGGCGTATCAGCAGGATGCGGTGATGGTGCTGCGCGCGCTCGAACTCCATGAATATGAGTGGATCAAGCCGGGAACCACGCTGATCTCGATGATGCATTACCCGACGAGACCGGGTCGCGTCGAGATGCTGCAAGCGAAGGAGATCAGGGCGATCTCGCTGGACGGGATCATGGATGGACGCAACATCCGGCTGGTCGAGAACATGAAGGCGGTTGCATGGAACGGACTCGAAGCTGCCTTCGATGTACTGGAGGGTCGTTGGCCTACTCTGCGGCGGGATAATGGGAACCCGCTGCGGGTGGTGATCCTTGGCGCGGGGATGGTGGGCAAGCACGCCGCCGAAGCCTCCACCAAGCTGGGCAATGTGGAACGCTATCAGGAGCACATCATCGCCGAGGGGCCGGGGGCCATCACCATGACGGTTGGTCGTGCCGCGACGCGCAGACCGGATGTGATGGAAATGCTGATGCGTGATGCGGATGTGCTGGTCGATGCCACGCAGCGGCGGGATACGTCCAAGCCTGTCGTGCCGAACTCGTGGATTGGGTGGCTGCCTGATCATGCCGTCGTGGTTGATCTGGCGGTTGACCCGTATCTGCTGGATGCCGACCCGCCCGTGGTGCGCAGCATTGAGGGCATCCCGCAGGGCAACCTGGATCAGTATGTGTTCTCGCCAGAAGACCCGGCGTGGAAGGCGAAAATCCCGGAGGGCATCGCCTGTGACAAACGCCGCACGACCGTGACGTGCTATTCGTGGCCGGGCATTCATCCGCAAGCGTGCATGGCGCACTACGCCCGCCAGCTAGAGCCGCTGATGGAAGTCCTGTTTGAAAAGGGGTATGACGGTCTGGA
>JAHEME010000594.1:0-1849 GCA_024643825.1 Chloroflexota bacterium
AAACCACACCCTTAGCGCTGTTTCTGTTTGGCTCCACACAATCCATTTTGCCCGTAGCTACAAAATCTGAAGGGAGCGCTTCCTTGGTATACAACCGCGTTCAAGAAAATGTGCTGGAAGCAAAAGATTTCCGTGCTTTGAAGGTGAGCTTGGCCTCGCCTGAGCAGATCAAATCCTGGTCGTATGGAGAAGTAACGAAACCAGAGACGATCAACTATCGCCGGTTGCGTCCGGAGAAGGATGGGCTGTTCTGTGAGGCGATTTTTGGGCCAACACGCGATTGGCAGTGCTATTGTGGCAAATACAAGAATGTTCGCTACAAGGGCCTCACGTGTGATAAGTGCGGCGTGGAAATCACACGGTCGGCTGTCCGAAGGGAACGCATGGGGCATATTGAACTTGCCGCCCCAGTTGCGCATGTGTGGTACACGCGGCGAGTCCCCAGCTATCTCGGTCTGCTGCTTGATGTGTCGCGGCGCAATCTGGACCGCGTTCTATACTTTGCTCAATATGTGATTACCAATGTAGACGAAGATGCACGGCAGAAAGCGCTGAAGCGTCTCGAAGAAGATCTGCGTGAGGAAGAAGGCGCGCTGCGCGGGGAAGCAGACGAGCAAACAGGGGTAGTTCGTGGCGAACGAGATGCTGCTCTGGCCGATCTGGAGTCGCGGCTGGAAGCCGTCAATGTTCGCTACAACGAAGAACTGCAAAGCCGCACCGATGAACTTATGCATGCGGCACAGCTATTCCAGCGACAGCTTGAGGCGAAGGATGGCGTAACGGTTCGTAAGCCAATGATCTTTGAGCCTTCTGAGACAGTGATGGTGAAGGCTGGCGAGACCATTGGGCCGGAGCATATTCGCCTTGTGCAAGAAGAAACGACCTCACTTCTGAATCAGATCGAAAATGAGATCCAGGATCAACGCGATACTGCGCTAATAAGGGCTTCTGGTCAACCAGAAGATGTTCAGTCTGAGGCCGCCGATCAGATGGGTGTGATCGAAGAAGAAATTGGTACTCGGATTAATGCACTGCATCAGATTTATGCTGATCAGCGCCGGGAGCTAGAATCCCTGGTACAGATGCAGTTTCTGAGCGAAGCTCGTTACCGTGAACTCAAACAACGGTACGGCCAGGTATTCAAGGCCGGGATGGGTGCCGGAGCTTTCTACGAGATTCTTAAGACCATGGAACTCGAACGGCTCAGTAAGGAGCTTTGGTACGAAGTTCGTACCACGCGCTCGAAGCAGCGTAAGAAGAAAGCAACCAAACGCCTTCGTGTGGTCGAATCACTTCGGATGAGTGATAACCGCCCAGAATGGATGGTTCTCACCGTCCTTCCTGTGATTCCTCCTGATCTTCGGCCAATGGTTCAGCTCGATGGCGGACGATTTGCGACCTCCGATCTCAATGACCTGTACAGGCGAGTAATCAATCGCAACAATCGTCTGAAGCGTTTGCTTGAATTAGGCGCGCCAGACGTAATTGTTCGCAACGAAAAGCGAATGCTCCAGGAAGCTGTTGATAGTTTGATCGATAACAGCCAGCGGGGTAGGGCGTTAAGCCGTCGTGGTAGACGTGAACTCAAGTCCCTCAGCGATATGTTGAAGGGGAAGAAGGGACGTTTCCGTCGGAACCTGCTTGGGAAGCGCGTTGATTATTCAGGGCGCTCCGTGATTGTGATCGGGCCAAAACTGAAACTTTATCAGTGCGGTCTTCCAAAAACGATGGCGTTGGAGCTTTATCGCCCCTTTGTTATCAGCCGTCTTGTCCAATACAACTACGCCTCGAACGTCAAGAGCGCCAAGCGAATCATCGAGCGCGAAAGGCCAGAGGTATGGGAAGTTCT
>JAHEME010000594.1:1859-2893 GCA_024643825.1 Chloroflexota bacterium
TCGGCCTGTACTCTTGAATCGTGCGCCCACGCTTCACCGCCTGGGTATTCAAGCGTTTGAGCCTCAACTGGTAGAAGGTAAAGCGATCCAGATCCATCCGCTTGTTTGTACGGCATTCAATGCCGACTTCGATGGCGATCAAATGGCGGTGCACGTGCCGCTATCTGAGCGGGCTGTCCAGGAAGCTCGCGAACTTATGTTAAGTAGCAAGAATCTGCTGAAGCCAGCGGATGGTGCTCCTGTTGTAGGACCTAGCAAGGACATGGTTCTGGGTGTCTATTACCTCACAATGGAGAAGCCCGGAGAGGAAATTGACAAGGTTGATCAATCTAAGCTGCGTGCGTTCTACGATCTCGACGAAGTTGAAATGGCGCTTGCTCTTGGGCAGGTACACGTCCATACGCCGATCAGAATACTCAACATTTACGAAAATGGGCCAGCGCTTGAAAAGCCGTTAGTAACGACGGTGGGGCGTTGTATCTTCAATCGCATTCTCCCTGATGAGGCGCGATGGGAGAATAGTACGCTTGATAAGAAGAAGGTGAATGAACTGGTTGGTCGTGTCTATACACGATCCGGGCCTGATGTCACTACCGAAGTTGTCGATCAAATCAAGAATCTCGGCTTCAAGTACGCGACCCTCTCTGGTGCGACGATTGCTATTGGGGATCTAGTTGTGCCGGAAGAACGGCGCGGAATTATTGATGGCGCAACTGGTGTCGTCAACGAGATTGAGCGCGAATATCGGCGTGGGCTTCTCACGGAAGAGGAGCGCTATCAGCGGACAGTTGATGAATGGAATCGCGCGAAAGCAAATGTAGCGAAGGCCGTAGGTGATTCTATGGATCCGTACAATAGCGTCACTATCATGGCAAAGTCAGGGTCTACAAAAGGCGGGATGGGCCCAATCACACAGCTCGCTGGTATGCGTGGGCTGATGGCCGATCCTTCAGGCCGCATCATTGACTTGCCAATCCGCAGCAACTTCCGGGAAGGTCTCACGGCGCTTGAATACTTCATCAGTACTCACGGTG
>JAHEME010000595.1 GCA_024643825.1 Chloroflexota bacterium
CCCGGATGCTCTCGATTCTTCATGCTGGGCTATCTTGATGTATCCGATCCGGTCGGGTTGAGCCAGTCAATGGAGTCGTTACGTGCAGAATTGTTAGCTGACCCATATTTCAAACGCAGACCTTCTTTTCAACCAGAATCGAATAAGACTGCGATAGCCTTCCACGCGACTGATGACCTGCCTGAAGTGCGGCGAGAAGTTTTTAAACTTTTGAAGGGGTTTGGCGGCCTGAAGTTTCTCGCTGTCGTTCGCAATAAATTCATAGTCTACAACGAGTTGAGGCGTCGACAGAAGAAGAATCCACACCACCGATACAATCCAAACGATCTTTATGCCTCCCTCGTTCGCCGTCTCTTCACGACGGGGCTTCACAGAGGAAAGGATTAACATCCTGTTCGCGGAAAGGGGTAGTTCCACAAGAACAAAAGCTCTCATGCAGGCACTTCTGGAGGCTCGTGAAACATTCGCTGCCAAGTGGAAAATAGAAAGTTCGGCTCCCAATCTGGGTTCAAAGCCAGCGCGCATCCACGAACCCTGGATTGCAGGCTGTAGACTATTTTTTATGGGCACTCCAGCGCCTTTATGAAAGTCATGACGATAGTTATATTGAGTATCTCTGGCCTTCTTGCAGCCTTGTTACCGATATTGATGATCGGCGGCGGGCCAACTACGGGGAGTACTATACAAAAAGAAAGCCGCTAAATCTAGCGGCGATAGAAGAATTAGACTCATAGAGATATAAGTGGATATAGGATCATTCATGCCCGAAGGCGACAATCACACGACATGAAGTCGAATTTCATCCACCGTATGTATACCCATTATACAAGAGAGTCTGAGCGCAATCAATCCTGGCTTCAGATGTTTTCCTTACCCCTCATCCCAACCGCAGCGAGGGAGGGGGGTAAGACAAGTCTGTGCACCCAACGCAACCTCTCATCGATTGCGAAGATCATCGGAAAGCATCGCACAGATTGGACAAGACCCATCCGGGCGAACCAGTGCCCACAGCCCATCACAGTCGTCTCCATTCTCGCTGCACACATTCGATGTCGC
The DNA here is from genome assembly GCA_024643825.1 of Chloroflexota bacterium. GTDB lineage: Bacteria > Chloroflexota > Anaerolineae > Aggregatilineales > UBA3940 > JAHEME01. The sequence goes on from JAHEME010000595.1 coordinate 1,057, forward strand.
CCGCAGAACGTTGAACATCAACCCTGCGATATGTGCATCTTCCGCAGCCAGCCGGACGGCTTCCAATGTCCACGAAGTCTGATCAGCGAGGCTGTTGTTAGCCTTGACCCATGAGAACGATGAGTTGAGACTCTCAAAATCCTCACTGCTCGGGTAGGAAAATGAGACAAAAAACAGGGGTCGCGATCCGCGAAACACAGTGTCGTAGGTATCAACTACTGATCCCAGGTAAAGGGTGTAATGCTCACCAAAGGGCGAACCTGTGACAGCGTCTGGTGCTGTAGTGCCGCTGTTAAATTCGACACCCACATAGTCCATGCACTCTGATGCGCCTGCATCATAGAGGGCAGTAAGCCAGGCATCATCATTGCATCCCTGTGAATCACAGGAGCTAAAGAAGCCTGTACTGGCTGGTGGAGCACTGATGACATCCGTCTCTGCATGGGACTGTTTGATGGCAGCGTACGCGTCGCACAGCAAAACGGAATAATCTTCTGGTGATAACGCTGGCCCCAAAAATGGGATGTTTACCTCAGATAGCAAGACGATTGCATCGGCTCCAGCCGTCGCCAGCGCAGCTACCTCTTTCACATATATTTCCTGATAAGGTTCGTCAGCTATCTTCTCTCGTTCCCCTCTGTCGAACATAAGGATATTGAATCCGTGAGCATGCGCGGATTCAATATCACGGGGATCATTGGATTTGGACACAACCCATGACACGCCCATCTCTCGTAAACGTTCGGGGTCAAGAGCCTCAAAGTTGTCATACGGAACTCCGAGCTTGAGTTCATTCGGCCATGCAGGATAAGGAGTAGCCGTCGGTTCAGGCGTGTTGGTTGCGGTAGGCGTAGGGGCTGGTGTGTCGGTGGGTAAGGGAGTTGACGTCAAGGTTGGCGCTGCTGTCGGCTGCGGTGTTTCCGGTGCGCAGCCTGACAAGAATACTCCGCAAATAAGTACTGCGAGTACTAACAGTTTTGCCTGGTTCATTGATTTAATCCTCATGAAGTCAGTAGACTTTGCTAAGATGATGTGACAAATACTTCGTGAAGTGGTGGGGGTATCGGGCAGGAGTGCATTCTGTAACCCACCATGTAACGCAACCCTACCACGAATCAAATACCGAGGCCAGCCCAATGTTGTTGCCTTTCTCCCTTCTCCGGTACGGAGAAGGGCCGGGGATGAGGTAGCCACTCAACAAGCCTCGCTACAGGGTCGCGCATAAGGGCCGTGAGGCCCTTTTTTACGCAGCCGAGCGAAGCGAGGATGCGAGTAGCCGGGCGATTTATCGCTCGGATAACTTCTCACTCTGCCCGGTTCCATCGAAGGCAGGCTCCTCGATCCCATCCATCACCAACCCGGCGGCAAACGCCGCGTTCAGTAGCTCATGCAGCGTCCGATGAAAATACACATTCTCACCCTGCTAACCCGCCCTTTTGCTGATTTTCTCCAACCGTTTTCCAACCAAAAATTGCGTTTCGATAAGTGTTAATTTCGCCATTTTGTACTCAAATCTATATCCGCGATGGATTGATCAAATGATCAATAGACAATCCTCCCCACCCATTGTATACTAATGATACGAACATGCGTTCCAATACTGCACCCCTTGTAGGGGCATGGCGTGCCATGCCCATGCACCTCATCCGAGGCGAACGCCTGTTTGTTGTTCTCCCCTTTGTAAGGGGGAGATGTCCGCCTGGTAGGCGGACAGAGGGGGTCATATCTCGCGGGGATCGACCCGCCCGGTCGATGAGCCACCATCCCGGAGACAGCATGGTTGCCGTCTCCCCGTTGGCTCCCACCCCGCACCCCGCCTGTGACTGTGGACGCCT
>JAHEME010000596.1 GCA_024643825.1 Chloroflexota bacterium
ATCACGTCGATTGTGCAGCTTGACTATGCAGGACAAGCAGAGGACTTCGCATGGGTGCTCCCGCTTCCGGAAGCGGTTCCTGCCAGCGCCGTGCTGGTGGTTGAAAACGGGCAAGATGCGTTTGTTGAGCTTCAACTCGCTACGGATCCTCAGTTTATCCCACCGCCACAACCAAATTGCTTTAACCTATCGCTGGGCGGGATGGCGGGCGCACCGGAAGGCGTTGGGGGACGAGGTGTTGATGTTTTTTCGTCGGGCGCAACCGGGCCTTATTCGTTTGACGTGATCGGATCAGATGATCCCAATGCGCTGGTTCAATGGCTACATGATCATGAGTACGCAGTTTCGCCGGAGATGGAGCCGCTGATCGATCCATATGTGCAGGCGGGAATGGTGTTCCTCGCTATGCGGCTTCAACCAGATGCAGATGTCTCCTCCATCGAACCTGTATCTGTCACGTTTCACGCCGATCAGCCGATGATCCCGCTGCGGATCGCCGCCGTTGCTGCCACGCCAGACACTCCCATAATGGTCTGGTTCTTTTCCGATGCACAGGCCATCCCGGTCAACTATGGGAAAACGACTGTCCCGGATGAGAAGATCCAGTTCTACAAATATGGTGGGAACAACTACCGCGATGTGCTCAAAGAGACCGTCGATGGTGCGGGCGGGCAGGCGTTTGTCACAGAATATGCTGGACCAAGCGATTCGTTTTCCTACACATCGGAAGTGCTGCAAAATCTCGCTGCTACACATCCGTACATGACGCGGCTAAAGACCGTAATTTCTCCTGAGGAGATGACGGTCGATCCTATATTTACCTTTGATTCTTCACAACCCGATGTGTCCAACATTCATGACCTCACCGATCAACGCGGCGCATGGGACATTCAATGCGTCACGTGGGAGCAGGTGCTGGTCATCTGCGGGTTGGTATGCGGCTTCGGTGTGCTGCTGATCGTGGGATTGATCTTCGGCATCCGGCGGCTGCGTCGTCGTTCTTCACCCCCTACCTAACCATCCACAACGAAGAGGCGACATACCTCTACTCATAAGTTCGCGGGCAGCGCTTCCATCGCAGATGGGGGCCGCTTGCGGTATGCTAATAGATGTCATTTCACGATTGAGATCAGAAGGATTGAGTGAACGTTTATGTTTAAGAATCTAATCAACACGCTGGCTGGCAACCCATATGAGCGTGAGATTAAGCGATACCGGGAAATCATTGAGCTAATCAATGAGCAGGAGCCTCGGATGCAGGCTCTCTCTGATGAAGACTTGCGCAATCTGACCGAATCGTTCCGGGAGCGCGTCCGCGAACACATCAAAGGGATTGAAGACCCGGAGGAGATCAATCTAGCGGAGAAGGAGATCCTTGACGAACTGCTGCCGGAAGCATTTGCTGCGGTTCGTGAAGCCTCGCGCCGAACGATTGGTCAACGCCACTTCGACGTACAGATGATCGGCGGCATTGTGCTGCACGAGGGCAAGATCGCGGAGATGAAAACGGGCGAAGGCAAGACGCTGGTTTCCTCTTTACCGCTGTATCTGAATGCCCTCACCGGGCGCGGTGTGCATCTGGTGACTGTGAACGATTATCTGGTTCGGCGTGACGGCGGTTGGATGGGGCCGATCTTTCATCTCCTCGGCTTAAGCACCGGGGCAATCGGCAAGGAGCAGTTCTCCGCCATCTACGACCCGGACTACGTTGATCCAGGTGGTGACCTGGAAGATGAACGTCTGGTTCACTGGCGACCTACGCTGCGCCGGGAGTGCTATCAAGCCGATATCACCTATGGAACCTCTGCCGAGTTTGGATTTGACTATCTGCGGGATAACACCGCCGTTGTCCCTTCGCGGTTGGTGCAGAGCGAGGATCTAAATTTTGCCATCGTAGACGAAGCAGACTCGGTATTGGTCGATACCGCCCGTACCCCGTTGATCATCTCTGGGCCTGCGGGGGAGGCATCCAGCAGCTATCAGCGATTTGCGCAGATCATCGAGCAATCTCGGCTCCGGCGCAATACCACAGATGTCGAGCACGACGAAGAACCTGATGGTGATTACATCCTCGATGATCGCACCCAGACCGTCGCCCTGACGGATCGGGGAATCGAGAAGGTGGAACGGCTCGTCCCGGAAGTCAATCTGGAGGCAGGGCAGAGCCTGTATGATCCGCAGTTCTATGAGTTGGTGCATTATCTGGAAAACGCCCTCAAAGCAAAATACATCTTCCAGCGTGATAAGGACTACATCGTCCACAATGGGGATGTCATCCTGATCGATCAATCGACGGGACGCGCGATGCCCTCCCGACGCTACAGCGAGGGCCTGCACCAGGCCATCGAAGCGAAGGAAGGCGTACAGGTCAAGCGCGAAGACGTGACCATCGCCACCATCACAGTGCAGAACTATTTCCGCCTGTACACGAAACTCGGTGGCATGACGGGTACTGCCGTCACGCAGGCCGAAGAGTTCGACGAGGTCTACACGCTCGATGTGGTTGCCATTCCTACGAACGTCGAGTTCATGGCGGAAAGCGGCGAGTATGAGGTTCGCAAGGAAAAGTTGGATGGCGCGCAGGCGATCACCTACTGGAAGCCTGGCGAGCACGGAGAGTATCCGGCCTATTACAAACGCGTCGATTTTGACGATGAGGTGTACGTCAGTATCAACGGGAAGTTCGAAGCGGTAGCGCAAGAGATCGCCGTGTTGTATGAAGACGGACGCCCGGTACTGGTGGGAACCGGATCGGTAGAGGCATCCGAAGAACTAAGCCGCCGTCTTAAGAAGATGGGACTCTCGCACGAAGTGCTCAATGCCAAGAACAATGAGCGCGAGGCATTGATTGTTGCACAGGCGGGACGACCCGGCGCGATCACGATTTC
>JAHEME010000597.1 GCA_024643825.1 Chloroflexota bacterium
GTTGCTATAGTAACAGGCGGGTCGCGCGGAATTGGTCGCGCAGTAGCTATCGAACTTGCAAAACGCGGTGCCGTCGTAGTCGTGAATTACCATAGCAACGCTGATGCCGCGAACGAGGTGCTCGGCCTAATCCATGAATCTGGAAACCGAGGCATCGCGTTCCAGGCTGACGTGAGTGACTTCTCTCAGGCGGAAGGTTTGATCCAGCGTACTTTGGATGAATTCGGACAGATCGATATCCTTGTCAATAATGCAGGGACAACGCGCGATCAGCTGATGATGAAGATGCCAGAAGAAGATTGGGATCTGGTCATTCGCACCAACCTAAAGAGTGCATATAACACTTCCAGGCCAGCGATTAAGGCCATGCTTCGTAAGCGATACGGGCGCATCATCAACATGACATCAGTCGCGGGAATAGCAGGTAATGCTGGTCAGACCAATTATAGCGCCAGCAAAGCCGGGCTGATCGGATTTACAAAATCCCTGGCACGAGAAGTGGCACCAAGAAGCATCACGGTTAACGCGGTGGCTCCGGGTTTTGTCCCTACGGATCTTACCGACATAGTGCCGGATGATCTCAAAACAGCTTCACTAGACACCATTCCCCTCAAGCGATGGGGGGAAGCTGTAGAAGTTGCCTATGCAGTGGCCTTCCTGGCATCAGATGAAGCGGCCTATATTACAGGCCATGTACTTTCCGTAGATGGCGGCATGGTGATGGGCGGCTAAACAACCTATGGAACCTCAAGATACGATCACGATAGCTCCGAGTGTGTTGATTACCATCGTGCAGCACGCTGCAACCCAGGTGGGTGGCGTCTCACGGATGGGAACGATACCCGTTAAGATTGGACGCCTTTTCCGAGGGCGGCCCATGTCAAACGGAGTGGTACTCGAAATTGACGGCAACCAGGTAATTGTAGATGCCTATCTGATCGTCCTGCCGGAAGTCAATGTCAAGGATGTCAGTAAAGACGTCCAGCAGTCTGTCAAGAGATCTATTGAAGAACTCGTTGGCATGGATGTAAGGACAGTCAATATCCATATTGAGGACGTTGACTATGGGCTGGCTGAACATTCATGACTTCACAGCCTTTTCCTCGCCCTAAAATTGCCCGGGTACCCCTGCGTCGCAAAGCACGCGGGTTGGCGTTGCAGGCTCTGTACGAAATCGACAGTGCGGGTCATGCGCCGATCGCAGTCATGGATGCAAGGCTTGAAGACGATCCGTTGGATAACGAGGCCGCAGAGCAGTTCCTCCAAGATATCGTTAATGGTGTCTTGAGGTTTCAGAGTGACCTGGACGTGCTGATCCATGAACATGCCCCTGAATGGCCTGTTCCGCAGATGGCTGTTGTAGACCGCAATATCCTTCGCATGGCAATCTACGAGCTTGCCTTTCGCCGCGATACACCTCTCAAAGTAGCAATCAATGAAGCAGTTGAACTTGCGAAGCTATACGGTGGGGATAGCGCAGCGCGGTTTATTAATGGCGTCCTGGGCACGTTAGCAACCAAGCATGCATACATCATTTCCGTACTCGCGAGTCGGGTTGATGCCCCTCCCCCAACGGACACCGTTTAATCTCATGAATGAGGGCAGGTAATATACCTTGGATACACTTTGTGGTATTGGGCTGCCAGAGCTCATCATCCTGGCTTTGCTGGGATTCGTGGTCGTTGGCCCGGAGCGCTCACAGGATGTGGCACTCCGCGCTGGACGATTCTTACGCTCTGCTATGAAATCCCCCTGGTGGCGCGATTTCAATCAGGTGACGCAGTCGCTGCGCGATCTGCCTACAACTCTCGTACGTATGGCAGAGCTTGAGGAAGCCCAGGCAGAACTAAGCAAAACCGTGCGCGAAATTGGTACCGAAGTCTCTGGTGACATCAGTTCATCGACGGGTGCGAGAAATCCCTGGGGTCTTCCAAATCGGGAGACTAGTCTCGACAAGCAACCTGGCGCAGAATCCCCTTCCGCCCCTCCAGCAGACAAAGTAGAGCCACCGAATGTTTGAGTTTCTGAACTCCCTACCCCGTCTACCAATCAGCAGCGATGCGTCTATCCTCCTTTCTGCTTTACTCGTCAGCCTGACTGTTGGCGCAATTGTGTTGATTCGCAACCGTCGAGCCCTGGCCTCAAGTGGAGCCGAGGGAGGCGACCTCGGAGTAATTTTTGAGAATCCATCCGCGATCATGCCTCATGTGATTGAACTTCGTGATCGGGTAATCAAAGCACTCGTTGCCATTGGCGTTGGAATGGCTGCCTCTCTATTACTTGCTGACCAAGTACTATCTATGCTCGCACAACCCATTGGCGGAATGGAGAACCTGCAGGTCATCCGCGTGACAGAACCAGTCAGTGTTTGGTTCAAAGTTTCGCTGACGGTTGGGATCATCCTTGCTTCTCCGGTGGTGCTTGCGCAGTTGTGGATGTTTATTGCTACAGGCTTAAAGCCCTCGGAGCAGAAAGTTGTTTATCTTCTCTTCCCGTTTGCGCTTCTGTTGTTTCTGTCTGGAGTTGCATTTGCATACTTTGTGATGCTGCCAGTTGCTGTTCCCTTTTTGACATCATTTCTTAGCTTTCGGGCACATCCTACACTGGAAGACTATGTTTCTTTTGTCACCAGTGTCTTACTCTGGATTGGCATTAGCTTTGAAATGCCACTTGTTGTATTTGCCCTCGCGAAGCTAAAAATCGTCAACGCCCGCATGTTAGCAACAAACTGGCGTATTGCCATTGTGCTCATTGCGGTACTATCCGCAGTTGTGACCCCAACCCCTGATCCAATCAACATGGGAATCGTCGCTTTACCGCTTTCGATTTTGTACCTTCTGAGTATCGTGCTGGCTCTATTTGCCTAGACTATGGGGCCTGCAATC
>JAHEME010000598.1 GCA_024643825.1 Chloroflexota bacterium
ATAGCTGAAGGAGGACATTGGCAAACAGGGCCGCCTCCGGGCTATCCATGTGCATCTGACCATTCCAAGTGAGCAGACGATCACGGGCACTGGCGAGGGCGGGATCATCCAGAGAGAGGGATTCCAGATAGGGGATGATCTCCTGAGAGGAGATGCTCAGGTTGTCGCCCTGAATGGCGGCAACATCTTCGGCGGAGATGCCATTGGTATCCGCGCGGATCATCTCATTGATCCGCTCTGCCCGATAGCCGTGATCCTGTTCGCTGGAAATGAAGTAAGGGTAGATATCGCTGACGACAGGTTGATTGGCTGTTGCGATGTATCCCTGATCGGGGTTGAAGGCGCGGGGGAGATCGTCGAAGGGGATGAAACCTGTCCATTCGTAATCGTCATTCCAGCCGGGAACTGGTAGGGACCCGTCACCATTGGCGCGGATGGGCACGAGACCGGGCATCTGGTAGCCGATATTGCCATCGACATCCGCGTATACAACGTTTTGTGAAGGGGCATCGAAGTAGGTCAGGGCATTACGGAACTCATCCCAGTTGGCTGCACTGTTCAAATGCCAGACAGCCTGATAGGTGCGATTTGGCTGGAGGGCCGTCCAGCGAAGGGCCATGACTGTCAGGGAGTAGTTATCGGGAAGTGGCTGATCGGTGACTTCAAAGTTGGCATACTGCCCCAGACTGCCCCGGTCAGACATCACCGGGCCGTGACGGGTAGAGCGCACGAGGATCACGGTTGGCTCGTCCTGGCCGGAGACTTTGATCTCCTCGCGGCGGATGTCCATATCAACCCACTCACCGTTGACCTCATACTGATTGGGGTTTTCCGGGTTGATGCGCTCCACCACGAGGTCCTGAACATCGGGGTTCACGTTGGTGAAGCCCCAGGCAATGCGATCATTGTGACCCAGGACAATGCCGGGTACACCTGCGAACGAGAATCCGCGTAGTTCAAAGGGACAGTCTTCGGAGCGAGCGACTTCTCCGGCGGCATTGACGCAGTGCAGACCGATCTCATACCAGATCGAGGGCATCTGAATACCAAGATGGGGATCGTTGGCAAGCAGAGGCATCCCGGTTGTGGTGAGATCACCGGAGATCACGAAGTCATTGGAGCCAATGCCTTCTCCGCCGCCGAATGCTAACGACTGGTGTGGGTCAAAGCCGCCGACAAGCTGTGTGCTGACCCCGGCAAGATAGGTGGTATCGGCTGGATTGGCTCCGTTTGTCCGGGGAAGATCCATATTCTGGATTTCTTCATCTGGAACAATAACGGGAAAATCGGAACGAAAGGCGGGAATGAAATCGCTGGTCATTTGCAGACCGACGCTGTGGATGAGGTTCAGACGGTCTAGCTCATCATCCATATTGCCGCCGAGGTCCTGCGCCATTAGCTTGATCCAGGTGAGGGAATTCACTGGAGTCCAAGGTTCGATCTCATAAGGGACACCCTGCAGATCGAGCAAGGAGAACTCAAGGGCCAACTGCGAGCCAGAACGATCCTTGATATAGGCATTCACACCAGCGGAATAGGCATCCAGGAAAGCCTTGCTAGTATCATCAGCCATGTCGTATTCTTGCTGGGCAATCTGCGCGAATCCGACCGTCCTTAAATAGATGTCTGTGCCGAGGGTGGCATCGCCAAACATCTCAGAGAGGCGGCCCTGCCCGATGCGACGCCAGAACTCCATCTGCCAGAAGCGATCCTGCGCGTGGACATAGCCTTCGGCAAAAAAGAGATCGTCGGATGTGCGCGCATAGATGTGGGGAATTCCGTACGAGTCGCGATAAATCTCTACTGAATCGTGGAGTCCATCCGGGGTAACTGTTCCATTAACCTTCGGGAACGACTGACTCTTAACCCGCCACCAGACTGCACCAACGATCAGTACAATCACAGCAATCACGCCCAGCGCAATAGCCAGGGTCTTCCATCGTTTAGCCATAGTGGGTCCTTGAGTGGATGTCGTGAAATAAGAGGCGGTTATAATCCGCCTAGAGTTGTAAGTCAAACGAATGCATTGTTGATGGTATACTTATGCATCTCAGACTACAAAAAGGGGCCTGCCTGCTTTATGGGGATTCGCACAATTATTCAACCTGACAATCCAACTCTGCGCGCCAAAGCGAAGCGAGTGCGCGAGTTTGATAGGAAGCTGCACAAACTACTTGATGACATGCTCGACACTTTGAATGACGCTGCGGGAGTCGGGTTGGCTGCGCCGCAGGTCGCCGTCAGCCAGCGCGCGATCCTCGTGCGGCTCCCCGACGATGAACACTCCCGCGAGGAGTACGGGGAACTGGCAGGCGTGTTGTACGAAGTCATCAACCCGGAGATTGTCAAGAGTTCGCGCGAGACGCTGGAAGGGATCGAGGGATGTCTATCGATTCCTGGTTACTTTGGGCTGGTCGAGCGCAGCGAAGCTGTCACCGTACAGGGGCAAGACCGGCAAGGGAAGGAGGTGCGCATCAAAGCCTATGATTGGCTGGCGCGCGTCTTCCAGCATGAGATCGATCATCTGGACGGGGTTCTCTACATCGACAAAGCACTTGAGGTATGGAAGGCGGGCGAAGAACCCCCATCGATTCTAGAAATGTATTCTATGGGCGAAGAAGAGAGCGAAGTAGGCGAGATCATTCCAGAAGACCATCAGAGCTAAAGGCTCTTCAACTTGTGTGCGACCTCACCCGCCACACTCTGCGTGATCAATTGTCTTCCGAATCGTCCCCAAAGCCGCAGCCATCCGTTCTGTGTTGCTTAGGGTTCGTAAAAGAATAAGTGTCCAGATAGGGTAAACTAGAGAGGAGACAAGAGGAAATCAAAGACAGGTAAGCGTGGAAATCCACAAGTGTGAATGTGACATCTGCCAAGCGGGT
>JAHEME010000599.1 GCA_024643825.1 Chloroflexota bacterium
GTCGTGTCTGGGCTAGAAACCCCTCAATCTTAGCCACACTCATCGTCCCGTCAAGCCATTTGCGATCTTCGCCCCTCCCCCTCAACGCCCTGAATTATCCATCCTTCCCGATGCCTGTACCGATTTGAGTACAAAATCGCGATTTAACAATCATCGAAACGCGATTCTGGTTGGGAAAGGGTTAGGAAAAAGCGGATGGCAACCCCGAAAAGGGGAAGCTGCCGCGTTCCCGGAAATTCCATTTCCTGGCTCAGAAAATGATGCCCCTTAAAATGGACGGAAGAAGCGCGACGAGACCCAATCCCTGATCGCTTCCTATAGAGGTTCCTATAGAGGAAGTCGCTTTGCAGCCGGATTGCCCCTTGCATTCTCGTCGATTCTACAGTACAATACAAAAACTGTGCAAAACATTTACAAAAAATGGTATATGATATGCTTTGGAAAGCGGCAAGCAAGAAAAAACAATCTCTCGAAAACATGGTTCCCTCAGATTCCCTGATCGATCTGCGAACTGTGGTGAAGCGGTATGAGACTCCAGCCGGGCCATTTACCGCGCTGCATGATGCCGATCTGCAAATCGGCGAGGCGCAGTTCGTAGCGATTGTTGGCAAGTCGGGCAGCGGCAAGTCTACGCTGCTGAATATGATCACGGGAATAGACCGCCCCTCCGAGGGGGAAGTGATCATCGGTGGAACCCCGGTACATACACTCACCGAGGCGCAGATGGCCTCGTGGCGTGGGCGTGAACTGGGCATCGTCTTCCAGTTCTTCCAATTGCTGCCGACTCTAAACGTGCTTCAGAACGTCATTCTTCCGATGGAGTTCGCGAATCTGTATTCGCCGCGCGAACGGGAAGAACGCGCTCTTGCTCTGCTGAATCGTGTAGGTTTGGGAGATCAGGCGGCTAAGATGCCCTCTGCTCTGTCGGGCGGTCAGCAACAGCGCGTCGCCATTGCGCGCGCGCTGGCGAATGATCCGCCTATCCTGGTTGCCGATGAGCCTACGGGTAACCTGGATACTCGGACTGCCAACACCATGCTTGATCTATTTGGCGCGCTAACATCAGAAGGCAAGACCATCGTGATGGTCACGCACGACAACGATCTGGCACAGCGAGCAGATCGTACCTTCACGGTAGCTGACGGTCAGGTATTTGAAGAGTTGCCCGCTATCACTGTCGCGACGGAGCCATTCGACGCATGGGCAGCCATCCCCGTGCTCGAAGAAGCCGCACGATAATCGAACCAGAATTCACCGGAAACAGGATTAGGATCTTTAGATGAGCGCACGCTGGGCAATGGTAATCCGCAGTCTGACTGGCAACGTAGGGCGAACGCTGCTGGTGGTCCTTTCGATTGCGGTAGGGGTATTCGCTATGGGCACGATTGCCAATTCGTGGGTCGTGCTGCTGAACGATCTGAACACGTCCTATCTGGCGACCAACCCGGCCAGCGCTGTGCTGACCGTCCAGCCATTTGGCGACGACCTCGTCAGCGCGGTCGAGGCTCGCCGTGATGTGGCAGATGTGGAAGGCCGCACCACGACAATCGTGAAGCTGATTCTGTCAGATGGTCAGACAGCCAATCTGAGTCTTGAGGCGGTCAAAGACTTCAACGCCATCCACATCAGCCAGTTTGTCCCGGAAACTGGCGCGTGGCCCCCGCTTCGCCGTCAGCTCTTGCTGGAACGCAGTTATGCGAAATCGTTGGGACTTGCAGACGGAACACCTGTGACCATCGAATTACCCAATGGGGATCAGGCGGAACTGATCGTTGCTGGGACGGTTCATGATCTGCACAAGGTTCCCGCAGGCAATTCGGAAATCGCCTTTGGCTATGTCTCACCGGAGACGCTACAATGGTTAGGCGTAGATCGATCCTATAATCAATTGTACCTGACGGTTGCTGCTGACCCGCTGAATAAGGATCACATCCAGCAGGTTGTCACTGATGTCAAGGATCAGACTATTGAGAAAAGCGGCTATACGGTGCGGACGACTAGCATCCCAACACCGGGCGAGGCGTTTCTCACTATCATCATCAATGCCGTGCTGATCGTCCTTGCCGTCGTGGGTGTGTTCGCCCTGCTGCTGAGTGGTGCGCTCGTGGTGAATACCGTCTCTGCCATCGTCACCCAGCAGATGCGGCAAATCGGCGTGATGAAGGCCATTGGCGGCATGCAGCGCCAGATCATCCAGATATACCTTGCGGTGGCGTTAGCCTACGGGTTGCTCTCGCTGATTATCGCGATTCCGTTGGCGGTTGCCGGGACACGCGGCTTCACCACCTACTTCGCGCAGATCGGCAACTTCGACATCACGACAACGGGCATTCCCACCGGCGTGATTGCCCTTGAGGTTGTACTCGGCGTCCTGGTTCCCCTCGTTGCGGCTCTGATTCCCGTATCCTTCGGCACGCGCATCACCGTGCGCGAGGCGATCTCCAATCAGGGCATTGGCGATGCCAGTAAGCCGACCCTTATCGAGCGTCTCTTGCTCAACGTGCGAGGGGTTCCCGGCAGCCTCGCGCTCTCGATCCGCAACACCTTTCGCCGCAAAGCCCGCCTCGTATTGACGCTCGGCACACTGACCCTTGCAGGTGCGATCTTCATCGCGGTTCTAAGCGTGCGTGATTCCCTGTTCGTATCGTTCGATCAGGCGTTGGTCTACTATGGATATGATCTGAGTGTGGACATGGGCGGAGCCTATCGCACTCGCCAGTTAGAGCGTGAGGCCAGCCGTGTTCCTGGCGTGGTGGGGGTCGAAGGCTGGTTGCAAACAGCGGCGACACGTATTCAGCCCGATGGCTCCGAAAGCCCCAACTATGTCATGATCGGTGTCCCCCCGGTCTCCCAGTTTCTTGAACCCGAACTCGTGGCTGG
>JAHEME010000600.1 GCA_024643825.1 Chloroflexota bacterium
ATTGGGGTACCAGTATCTACCACCACCGATCCATCCACGATTTCGATGGAGAATAAGTCCATCGGTCGCGGGGCTGGCCCACTGATTACCTCTCCGGCGGGGGTATAAATCGAGCTGTGGCAGGGGCAGTGAAACTGGTGCTCATCTTCTCGCCAGGGGATGGTACAGCCTAGATGGGTACACTTCTGCCACAAAGCAAGCATTCCCCCATCTTCAAGGCGAGAGATGTAAAAACGTCCTTTTTGCACATGGCTGACTGTGCCCGGCTGAAATTCGTCAACCTGACCGGCGGTCACCTTGCTGCCAAACGCACCTGGTTCAATACGGGGTTTGAAAAAATTGAGCAATGCGCTCCCTGCCTGTCCAAACAGGCCGACAAGGGAAAAGACCCAGGCGATATTCAGAAACTTCCGCCGACTGAGGTTCTTTTTCTGATCTGTTTTTAGCATCATTACAACTCCATCCAGGGGCTATATCCATCAGGCATTTGCCAGGGCCAGTACAATTTGAACCCAGGCCCACGGAAAAGAAACCCACTTGCCGTGAATACCATCGCAGAAACGAGCATTACGGTAAACAGCACCATCAGAATTTCTCTGAGGCTGGCTTTGCGCACGGTTGCTACGATTGCTGGAATGGAAACAAGGACGATCAAGATCACAGCCGGGAGCAGCCATTGTGCTACCCAGGGAGCTGTGCTATCACGAAGGATCTCTCGGAGCGGGAAAGCGTTGTCCAATGCAATATAGATTGGCATGACCACAAGGGTGTATAAAGCCGTCCACCCGACCATTCGTTTTCCACGCGCCGTCGAAAACCAGATCCCGATGTTTTCGCGGGAATGATCAATATAAGGCAGCGCCAATAGGAACACCACCAGTACACCGGGAAGGAAGATCCCTGCCAGCGTGGGGTGCATGTGCTCCAGCAGTTCCTGTAACCCCACAAAATACCAGGGAGCCTTCGCAGGATCTGAGGTCACCATTGGGTTGGCTATTTGTTCGAGAGGGGCCTGCTTGAACAGCGAAAACCAGAATAGTGCCAGCGTCACCCCCAAAAGCAGGGTGATCTCCCATAATAGAACCACAGGGAAAGAGAAGACAGTATCTTCAGGGCCTTTCCCGACCATCGGGCTTTGCCCACGCATCAGTTCCACGAGAGCGAAGCTTTTTGAGGTTCCTTTTGGAAAGATTTCATTGGTTGTAGGATTTTGATCGCTCACGTCGTTCTCCATTGCCACTTGTTACAGCTGATACTCAGCATCAGGGCCATCGTTGGCGGCCAATCCGCCATCTTTACGCACACGCCAAATGTGTAGAGAAACCAGCAAAACCACCAGTAAAGGCAGCAGGGCAACATGCAGCGTATAGAAACGGATCAGGGTGCTCTGACCAACTTCTGTGCTTCCTAGAAGCATCTGCCGCATGGTATCGCCCACGACAGGCGCGTAACCGGCGATATTGGTTCCTACGGTGATAGCCCAGTAGGAGAGTTGATCCCAGGGCAGCAGATAGCCCGTGAAACTGGAACCCAATGTGAGCAGCAGGAGAATCACACCAACCCCCCAATTGAACTCTCGCGGGGGCTTATAGGCTCCCGTATAAAAGACACGCACCATATGCAGAATGACAATCAGCACCATGGCATGAGCAGCCCAGCGATGCATATTGCGCGTGAACTGGCCAAGCGGCACAGAAAGCTGGATCGTCTTCATCGTGGGGTAGGCTCGTTCCACCGACGGGACGTAGTAGAACATCAGCAGCAGACCGGTAAAAACCAGTGCCCCAAACAGGATGGCTGCAATAATTCCCAATCCAAAAGAATAGGACCATTTCAGGCTCTTGCGGCTGACTTTCACCGGGTGCAGGTGAAAGAAAATGTTACTGGTCATCGTCAGTGAACGATCCAGCGGATTATCCGGCCAGCCATGCCGGAAAAACGAGCGCCAGACGCGTGACTGTGTGATGCGGGCAATCAAGTTTGGTCGATCCATAGGGAATACCTTTAAGGAGTAGAGAACCTTGGTTTCAAGCCTGACGAACCAGATTTTGGACATCTGCGTTCACGCATATCTGGTTCGTCAGGAAGAAACTATGGAAGGCTGGTAGGCTATGGCGTCACAGTGAAGGTTGTAATCATGCCCTGCTCTGCATGATCTTGTGTCTCCCCTTCATTCAGTACATAGCAGGAAAGCTGGTATTCACCGGGATCGGTGATCGTCCATTCCAGAGTTGCCTTGGCCCCCGGCTCGATATCTTCCGCCTCTGACTCAACTCCGTTCAGGTCGAACGGCTCGTCCTTAGTGCCAGCGGGTTCCAGGACGACTTCATGTAACTGCGTGCCATTGTTTGTAATCTCGAACAGTACAGGGCCTGCCGGGATACTGGTTTGATCCATGATAATGGTGTACTCACTGAGTTCGACCTGCACGACAGTTGGCCCTGCGGGTTTGCTGCTGCAGGCTGCTACTGCCAGGGCAAAGACGAGGACAACAGCGATCACAAAAATAGAGCGGAATCGGCGGTTCTTCATTGGTTTATCTCCTGTGGGCTGAATAAAATCTCTTCGGTGAAACGGAAAGCTTCCATTTTTACTGCTTCGGTTGGGCAGCGCGCGGCACACAGGCCGCAGCGGATACACAGAGTCGGGTCTAGTAGCATCGCGGAGGCGGACATCGACTGCTCTTCCTGGGTCTCGATGAAGGCGGCAACTTCCTCATCACTCTGTAGTTGAGAGACAGGCACCAACTTCAAGCAGGCGGTGGGACAAACATCGACACACCCGTTGCACAGAATGCATAGTTCCCCGTCAAAAATCGGGTTGATCGTACAGATCAGGCAGCGTCCACCCTGTTCGCGGGCAGTTTCTTCGC
>JAHEME010000601.1 GCA_024643825.1 Chloroflexota bacterium
AATGTGGAGAATCCGAGTATGGCGATTCGCGAGGACTTTGGCGGGGAGTACGTATTCACGGATACGAGCCACACCGCGTTTCTCGATCAGGCCGCCAACGATCCGGGACTGCGCGAGGTCTTCCGCGATGACGAGGCGGTGATCTTCGAGGTGCTGTCGGGTAATCCGTAGGTTATCGTAACGTAGCCAAAATCGGGAACACGATCACCGGGCTGCCCCCACAGTTACCGTCCAACTCAAGCCCTGCCTGTGTGAACGGTTCATTTGGACTCATTATCTTGCCTTGCCCAAACTGCTGAAACAATTATAAGATAAAAGCATCCTGAATACGTGTTTGCTCACGGACACATAACCTCTCGACAGGAGGTCGATACGATGTACAGGCGAGGGCGACTTCTATTTCTTATACTGGTATTGCTGATCCTTGCCGGATGCTCACAAAAGCTTTCGTGCGAAGCCTATGACGGTGATGGTAACTGTCTGGTAGATCCAGATCATGATGGCTACTGGTCGGTTCTTACCATTGATGAAGAAGGAAATACACATCTCGATACGGTTGTCAATGTCAAAGCGATGGACGAGACAAGAAGCAACCTGACACGAGTTGGCACACACGACCCCTCCGCATGCCACTATCACCCGCCAACCAGTAAGGAAGTGGGCGATTGGGCCTTTGCGGTTAATCAGGCACACGATGGAGAACTCACGCAGGCTGAAGTCGAAGCGGAACTATTAGGGATCATGGAAGCATCGGAGGTCAGCGCGGATTGTTTCGCATCAATTGATATAGGTCTGTTAGGAAAAACGTATGATGAATTTGCCCACGAGGAGTATGGGATGCCGGAAGATGTCTCGCTTGCCGATGTTTACGTGGTAAAGGAGATAGGCCGACAGGCTTCGCGAAGAGAGGTCACAAGGGAAGAAGCCACGCAAGCGATATCGTATCGAATGAGCAGCAAAACAACTCAATCCATCGCTTGGCTGATGCGTCGAATGCCCATTTATGATTCTGATTCTGCAAAGCTTGTTCCGCTGGATTTGTATATGCATGAACAGAACTGGAACGAAGAGTCAGGCACAGGCACTAACTCTCGGATCGCTCAGGACCCTGTTGGTACCAGTGTTGATCTTATGTTCGGCGAGTGGACACCTGAAGACCTGCGTTCTTGGATGGGATTTGATGACTGAAAGCACCCTGAAACATCGAGACCCCGCAGGCTGGGCTACCATCCTATCGCTGTTACTCTCCCGCCTACGATTTTCCTGCGCATAAGATGCCTTCTACTTGTTTCCGGTGATCGGCACAAGGTCTTCCGCGACGACGAGGCGGTGATCTTCGAGGTGCTGTCGGGATGGGCGGAATCAAGAAGCAGGCAGGAAGCTCGCGGTCACGTTCGGGTCTCGACTAGCCAGCTACCACGATGACGTTCCCTGGAAGGCAGTCTCCCAATCCGCCTTCCAATTGGAGTACTTGCGCTTACGCCTATCTCTCCTGTGAGCATCCTCGTTGCGGCGAACTGTTATCACGAGACAACCGCTGCCGTCCAGCAGGATCGATGCTCCTACCAACTGGGCAATGCGCTGATCGCGGGCATAGGCCGTGGGTACATCGCATCGCCGTAATGTGCAGAAGACGATCCCGGTGATCCGCTCTCGATGACCGTGCTGGACGATGAAGCGTACTTCATCGGCTGAGACGTTGCGCTGGTGACAGCGCAGCACAGCGTGATCCGAAAAAGTCAGTTGAGCGTCGAAGGCGTTCTCTCCTTACCCTGCATGCCCGCGAACTTCCTGCCTGCTTCTTGTTAAGGTGCAGCCCCATTACATTCTATATGAAGTTCGATACGCTGTAAATAGCCTGGCGTGTGCTTCTACTCCGCCACGCCAACGCCCCGCGCCAGACCCGGCGCAGCATCCTCTTCGCGCCCCGGCTGAAGCAGCCGCAGTGAGGCGATCAGCAGGGCCGCCAGCAGGAGGCCACCGCCGAGGAAGGGAGCCGTCGAGCCGAGCGCGCCGAACAACGCTCCGCCGATCAGCGGCGCAATGGCGTTGCCCCCGCTGTACAGCGAGGTGCTGAGTCCCAGCATGCCGCCCACCTCCGAGGAATCGACTCGCTTGGTGATCAGGCTGTTGATGCTCGGCTGCAAGATGCCGCCGCCGATGGAAGCCGGGATCATCGCCACCAGAATCCAGGCGAGGCCCGCCCACCCCACCGCGTTGTCAGAAGGCAGCGGCATATTGACGGCGATCTCCTGCGTGCGGAGGTTTCCACTGGAGGTTAGCTCCTGCTGAATGCGCGCCTCCGAATACCAGGGCACGGGCACGCGCGGCGTGAGCGCGGTCAGCATCAGGCCCGCCGCCAGTGCGCCGAGGCCGAGGTAGATCAGCTTACGGTCGCCGAGCCGCTGGCTCCACTTGCCGACGAAGTATCCCTGCACCGCCACGACCAGTATGCCCACGAACACGAACAACCCGGAGTTATCACGTGCGTTCATGCCCAGACGGTTGAGCGTGAACAACGCCAATAGAAGCTCGAAGCCGCCGAAGGCAAGCTGCTGCGCGAACATCAGGCTCAGTAAGATGCCGACGTTCGGGCGGCGCATCGCGGCGAACAGCACGCCGAACGAGAAGCCCTTCCGCGCGGTTCCATCCGCCGCCATCTGTGCGCGGCGCTCGGCGGGATTGGTCTCTTCCAGCCAGAAGACAGTCAGCAGGATCGAGGCGAGCGAGAAGCCCGCCGCAAGGAAGGCAGGGACGGAGTAATTGTTTCCGCTGAGGGCCAGCGCCGCGAACGAGATGATCGGCCCAATGATGAAGCCCAACCCGAAGGCGGCCCCGATCAGGCCGAGGCCCTGGGTGCGCGTCTTGTCGG
>JAHEME010000602.1 GCA_024643825.1 Chloroflexota bacterium
GCTGACGTGATCGGGAACCAAGAAACGCTAATACAAGGGTCGCAATGCCTGAATAGGCTACATACTCACTGGATAAGCTCTGCCCACGATATCCCGGCAATAAAGAGCGTCCAATCAACTGAGGGCGTAAGGAAAACGATACAGCATCCAAAAATGGAAGGCCGCCACCTCGATTGCTCAGGCTCGCAAGCTCGACTGTGGGAAGAATCTGGGCAGCCGCCAATGCTGCGCCTAGTACTGCTGCGATGGCGAGAACAATCAATGGCTGCCAGGATAAGTTCTTCCAATGGTCTGTTAGGCTGGAACGAGATTCCCGTCTCAGGCTAGGAATGAAAGACGTTGCTGCTCGTGCGGTTCCCCATATGGCGAGTCCAAAGCCGCTGATGAATGCCGATTGCGTATGTCCTGCAAGAAGCTGGAAAGCCCAGGCAATGCTGAGCCACAGAATGGACTTCTTGTTCTTCAGTGCATCCAGCCACAGCCAGAATAGCCAGGGCAACCATGCCAGCCCCTGAAGCTGATTGACATGCTCTATCTGCGCTGTCAGGTAGCCACCCAGCGCAAAGCAAGTCCCAGCCAATAGGGATGCCAGAAAGCTTGTCTTCAGGATATTGCGTGCGAAAAGGTAGGTTCCAATTCCCGCCCAAATCACGTGAGTGACGATGGCTATTTTTACTGCTATCGGCGTATTGAACGGGATTAATAGCCAATTTGGAGGATAAAGTACCCCTGCCTGGCTATTTGCCAGAAAGGGAACTCCCATAAATAGAAGGGGATTCCATAATGGGAGATGTCCAGCCCGAAGCGCCGCGCTCCGATATTCCCAGTAGGGATAGAAGTACGTAAAAACATCCCCCCTGGGCAAGATTAGGTCGGTGAAGACCATCCGCCAGAAGAAACCAAGTACCAGAATCATCAGCGCTAGAATGGCTAGAAAATCGTATCTTCGCGCGAGAAATCTGATCGTTCGTTGGAACATCTGAGGTTAGTTGACCATCTCACCAAAATCACGGATTAATAAACGCCATATTGAATCAGATTCTCCGGGGTGATATGGCAAATAGGGGGCCACTCTATTGACCAGATTCCCATAACGGGCCAGGAGCGCAGCGCCCAATCGATCAGGGGGTGCGACAATTGCAAACGTGTCTACCATCTCATCAGTGATTAGCTGCGGCATGTGCTCCCACTCTTTTCGTGCTGCCAGCGTGCCCAACTTCTCACCAACTTCGCCCCAGCCATGTGCCTCTAGGATGATCCGATAGGACGGAGTGCTTGCATAAAAGCTGATTTGTCTGCGCACATCTTCTAGCATCTGGTCTGTTTGTGTCTGGTCTTCTCCCGTGACGATGAAGACCGACGCAGCAAGCGTAACGTGCTCGATTGTCCGCTTGAATTTTTGTGCCCCTTCCGAAATCGCGGGTCGAACGACCTGTGCAATGTAGGTAGCGGAATTCAACGGATGGATGTGGAATCCATCACACGATTCTCCGGCAAGGCGGCACAACCCTGTATTGACTCCTGCTAGGTAGATTGGAATATCGTACTCGTGAGGAGCCGGGGTGAAAAATGGCGTCATGAGGGTGAACTTATAGTGTTCTCCTCGATAATTCAGACGTTCGCCCGTGCGCCACGAGTGCCAGATCGCACGTAGCCCCTCAATGACCTCACGCATACGTGGAATCGGCGCCCCCCAGGGAATTCCGAATCGCCGTTCATTATGTGCTTTAACCTGTGTTCCAAGTCCAAGAATGAATCGCCCACTGGAAAGAGCCGCAAGATCCCAGGCTGTGTAGGCAACAGCCATCGGGCTGCGGGTAAAACTCAGCGCGATCCCCGTTCCAAATTCAATCATGTGTGTTGGTTCTGCCGCCAGCGCGAGTTGCAAAAACGGATCGTGACGAGTTTCTGTAGACCATAGGCCATCAAAACCTAGAGACTCAGCAGACTTCGCAATGTGTCCCACGTTCTTCAGATCGGAAGACGGTTCTAGCACGGCGTCAAGTTTGATCTTTGGGGTCACTGGTTGTCCTCACCAGAAGCAGGGTGGGAAATAAATGCGGGGATCGTCATTCCAGGATCAAATCTCTGGGGGCGTTCTCCGGCCTTGAAAATCGTCACGTTCCCCAATCCGGCAACTTCCCAACTATTGTGGTGAATGATCAGAGCTGCCTGATCATCAATTCCAACCAACCAGAGATCCGCTGCCAAAGTAGCGATTTTTTCGATTACAACATCCTGAAGCCAGCCAAAGTAGGGTAGCACCATAATACCTGGTATCATTCCAAGACCTGGATTTACGTGAAAGGTGAGATCACTGAGTCCTGCCGGAAACGGAGCTACGGGCGCGAAACTGCGCTCACCGACAGCAACTGAGGCTCCGCTGGATACAATTAGAAGCCTGTTTGAGGAGCAGATAGCAGACCATAAGGCAGATGTGGTAAGGGATTCTACAATCGCAAATGGATTTGTACCTGAAAGATAGACCGTCCCCGCAATTTCAGGAGGATTCCTGGTGTCAGTATCAAGCACATTTGCTGTCATATTGAGATGAGCAAATGCATCAATTGTGCTTCTGATGCGCCGTTCGTGCTGGATATTCTCCTGTGGGTCTATGCCCGCATACAACAAGGAGATGGCCATGTTGGTGCGATTACCCATCTTCAGGATTCTGTCCCATAACCTGGTCGCATCTGGTTGGAGGCCCTCGCCACCCAGCAAGACAATTGCCTGAGGGGTCTTTTGTGGTTTCTCATTTGTCATAGGGCAGCCTTTTTAACCCGTTCATGTCCACGCCAAGAGGCGTTAACCGTGGTATACTTGCGGCTATCCTTGTGCCATTATGGGGAAATTACACCGCTGATTGATTG
>JAHEME010000603.1 GCA_024643825.1 Chloroflexota bacterium
AGCGACTTTGCGCCATCTCCCAGATACCCTGACGCGACCAGCCACTCCGCATTCTGAATCGCGCCTCCGGCTGCGCCCCGCAGCGTGTTATGCACCAGAGAGACCAGTTTGATATCCAGCACCGGGCATGGTTGTACACGCCCCACGCTAACCGACATCCCCCTGCCTGCCTCGCGATCTCGGCGCGGTTGGGGTCGGTCGGGTTCATCCCGCAGAATCAAGGGCCGCTCCGGTGTGCTCGGCAGGTCGCGAACTTCAGCCGGGGCACGATACTCGGCGAGAACCGCCTTCACGTCTTCCGCCGAAGCCGGATTTACCAGCCCGATGCTCAGGGCTGTGAAGTGTCCATCCATCACCGGCACGCGATTCGTCTGCGCGCTGATGGTGAAATCTGCCATCTCGATCTCTCCATCACCGAGTGTCCCCAGCAGTTTGCGCGGCTCGTTCTCAACCTTGTCTTCTTCTCCTTTGATATACGGGATCACGTTGTCCAGAATATCGAAGGAGGCAACGCCGGGGTAGCCCGCCCCGCTGATCGCCTGCATGGTGACGGCATGAACCTGTGTGATTCCAAACGCGCGGTGCAGCGCGTGCAGCGGGAAGATAACTCCCGTTGTGGCGCAGTTCGGGCTGGCGACGGCAAACCCCGACCATCCCCGCGCCGCTTGCTGGGCAGGGATCAACCCGATGTGATCCGGGTTGATCTCCGGGATCAGCAGCGGCACATCCGCGACCATACGCAGTGCCGAAGCATTCGTGCATACCGCATAGCCTCTGGCAGCGAGTTCGGGCTCAATCTCGCGGGCGGCGTCGCTGGGCAGTGCCGAGAAGATCAGCTTTACATCCTCCCCCAGCGAATCCCCGCCATCGCTGGCTCGGATCACCATGTCCCGCACCGACGCAGGAATCTCGCCGGGAATCACCCAGTTGACCGCATCTCCATATCGTTTGCCCTCGCTTCGTTCGGATGCAGTCAGGGCGGCAACCTCAAACCAGGGATGATCTGCCAATAGACTTACAAATCGCTGCCCCACCGCGCCCGTAGACGCGAGCACAGCGACGGGAATTTTGTCACTCATGAAAATCTCTCCTCTAGAAAATTTCAATACTCTATTCAGTCAGTCATCGTCAGCGGGTGAATCGCGTGTACCGCCCGATCCACATCAGCGGAAGCTACCACCAGCGAGATGCTGCACTCCGAAGACCCCTGCGTGATGGCAATCACGTTCACCTCATCCGCCCCCGTTGCTGAGAATATCTTCCCCGCCACGCCGGGGACTTCTCGCATCCCGCCGCCGACAACGGTTACGATCCCGACTTCATCCTGCGAGAAAACTTCGTCAATATCGCGCCTTCCGATCTCGGCTTCAAACTCGCGGTTGACAGCCTCGATTACACTATCAGCAGTCGTGAGGGGCACGACGAAGCAGATGCTTTGCTCCGACGAGGACTGCGAGATCATCAGCACGCTGGTTCCCGTACGGGCCACCGCGCCGAATGTTCGCGCCGCAATCCCCGGAACCCCCAGCATCCCTTTCCCCTCGACGGTGATCAGGCTCAGGTCTCGGATCGCCGTCACCGCCTTGATCGGTCGGCTAGTCACGCCATTTGTCTCCACAATTTGTGTGCCGGGGTGCGCTGGATTGAACGTGTTCTTCACCCGCAAAGCAATCCCCGCTTCCAGCACCGGGCGGATCGTCTTCGGGTGCAGCACCTTTGCCCCAAAGTATGCCAGTTCGCTGATTTCCCGGTAGCTCAAGGTGTCCAGAATGCGCGCATCCGGCACGACTCGCGGGTCGGCGCTCATCACGCCATCCACGTCTGTCCAGATCCATACTTCGTCGCTGCCCAGCGCGGCTCCCAGAATCGCCGCGCTGTAATCGGAACCGCCCCGGCCCAGCGTAGTGGCTCTGCCATCCAACGTCGCTCCGATGAACCCCGTCACAATCGGCACAATCCCGTTGCTGATCAGCGCCCCCAGCCTCTCGCGCGTCTTGATCCGCGTCTCGTCCATCAGCGGCGCGGCGCTCTGAAAGTTCGTATCCGTGACGATCAGTTCCGTCGCATCCACAGGTTGGGCCGCCATCCCCATACCCCGAATGGCTCCTGCCACCAGCCGCGCGCTCATTCGTTCACCCATCCCCATGGTCGCATCCAACGCGCGCGGGGTGGCTTCTCCCAGCACGCCGATGCTCTCACAGAATCGGCGGTAGTCCTCCACAATTCCATCGATCTCCGCCAGCACCGCCCCGCGATCTTCGGTGGGCAGTTCCGCTAGCAGGTCGCTCGCGGCTTCCTCATGCTTATCTCGGATGATCTGTGCTATAGCCGTGCTTCGTTCCGGATCGCCATTCGCAGCACGGACGACTCCCTCTTGCAGCAGATTCGTCACCCCACTCATCGCCGAGACGACGACCACCACCCGCTCCGCCTCCGATTCACACGTATCATGGATGATCTGCACCGCCCCGCGAATCGCCTCTGCGCTGCCGACAGATGTTCCGCCAAACTTCATCGTAACCAGTTTCATAGAGCCAGTGTTCCCTTAGTCCTTAATGAATCTCACACGAATGTCGGACAACCCCCGCCAGCCGCTTCATCCCTTCTTCGATCAGATCAGGATTTGCATACGAGAAGTTCAGCCGGAAGGTGTTGTGCCCGCCCCCATGTGCATGGAACGAACGTCCCGGTACGTACGCTACCTGATGTTCAGCAACCGCGTGTTTCAGCAGTTCAGTGGCATCCACATGCTCCGGCAGCCGCACCCACAGGAATAACCCACCTTCGGGGCGTGTCCATGTGACGGTGGGCGGGAAGAGTTCATCCACCAGCGCCAGCATCAGATCGCGCCGTTCCTTGTATTCGCGTCG
>JAHEME010000604.1 GCA_024643825.1 Chloroflexota bacterium
CCTGGCTCGATAGCACATACACCGATCCATTCCACGCGTAGGTGTTGCGTGTGAGGCGCTGCGGCCCGGCCCCGGCGGAACCGATGCCGCCGACATCCACGACAACCTCCAACGAGGGGGTGGCATCGATATTCTCCACACGGATGTCCGCATACGGGATTTCTGCCGCCGAAGGTTCCCCGGATAACAGATCGCTGAAGACCAGGCTGGATGCGCTCCAGCGCAGGGCGTAGACGTGATAGACGCAAGTATGCGCCCCGCAGTAATAGGTGGCATAGACCACTTCATCCACGCCGTCCCCATCCAGATCGGCGGCATCAATGATGGATGGGGTGGGACGATCCGGCGTGCTGTAGTCGCCATAGAGCAGGGCATAGGCGCTGTTTTCACAGCCGTAAATGTAGAGGTCGCCGGGTGGTGCGGGCAAATCCGGGAACTGGGCACGCGGAGCCTGCACCGCCACGATCAATTCAGGGACGCCGTCGCCCGTGAGGTCATGACCGCTGACCATCTGACCGCCTTCTCCGATGAAGGTATCGGGGGTTTTGCCCAGGCCGCCCCAGTTGGTCAGAGTCGCTTCCAGATCGGTGAGCGAGCCGCCGCCAGAGAGAAAGGCTTCGATGGTAGTGGCATAATTCGCAAAGATGGGAGGCTCTGCTGGCAACTGTGCATTCCCCGGCGCGGGGCAGGCGGATGGCCCGCCCGTCACGACAGGGGTGAGTCCCGTAGGATCCGCAGCAGGGGAAGTCAGAGTTGGCTGCACGGATGGGGCCGCTTCCGTCACAGCGCCGGTTGCGGGCGATCCGGTAGGAGCCGCCGGGCCGGGCGTGTTGCAGGCCAGAACCGCGAGCACCAGCATGATCAGAGGCCAGTATCGCAGAGGTGTGTTCGCTGGCGGATGCTTCATTGTTGCTTCCTCACAATGGATACGAATGGCGTAATCGGTGATGAGCCAAAACTGCCCCCCGTCACGAAAAGCACGACGATATTATAGAGGGTATTCACAGTTTACGTTGGATATCGGGAATCAGCGGAGACGACCTGCCTTTAAGGAGTCGTCTCACTATCAGCAGACGAGGTTCGCTCCGGCGGGGGCGGCGGGTCTTTTTTCTCCGGTGAAGCCATGACTGGCTTGCTCAATAACTCAACAGAGGGAACCAGACGAATGGCGAGATCGCGAATTTGCGAGAATGTCACGGGCTTTACCAGCACCAGATCGGCCAGATCATGGAGCTGACTGGCGAGGCCAGTATCTGCTGTTGACACAATAATCCGAGTATCCAGCAAGCGAAGTTCGGCATGCATCTGGCGCAGCACATTCAGACCGGAGACGTGCGGGAGGTGCATATCCAGCACAATCAGGTTGGGCTTATCTTCCGCCAATCGGGAAAGTGCCTGTGCTCCATTCGGGATGATTTCCGTCTCGAACCCGGCACTGCGTAATGCCTCAGCACAAATAAAGGCCAAATCCCAATCGTCTTCGACGACCCAGGCTCTATATTTTCTCATGGGTGAGTTCCTTCAGAAGTTTTAACGAAGACTTCATCGGCAGCAGAATGCGAAATATCGTACCGATTCCTGGCAGGCTCTCGACTTCGAGAGTGCCTTCCATCATGGAGACCAACTGTTTGGCAATAGACAGCCCCAGGCCGACTCCCTGATGTTCCCGCGTGATGGTGCTATCTGCCTGCCAGAACGGGTCGAAGGCGCGGGTGATATCTTCTTTGCTCATGCCTGGCCCGGTATCCTGAATCGAAATTCCCCATCGTGCAGAGCCGGGTTGATAAATCCGAACTGTGACGGTGCCCCTGGTCGTGAATTTGAGTGCATTTTCTACGATGTTATTGAGGCATTGACTGATGCGCGCGAGATCGCCATAGACCTGTTTCCCTACCAATTCGGGGGCGATCTCTGTTCTTAGTTCCAGATTTTTCTGCTCTGCGCGGGGACGCATGACCACCAGAAGACCTTTAAGGATCGACTCTGGATCGAACCGGGATGCATTGATCGTGATCGTCCCGCCTTCGATCTGTGCCTGATCGAGCAGATCGTTCATCATGCCATGCAGGGAATCGGCGCTGCTCAGGAGATGTTTGAGAATCATCTTCTGGGGTTCGGTAAGCGGCCCCTGAGCTTCAGCCAGCAGCATATCGGCATAGCCCATAATGGCGCTCAGCGGGGTGCGAATGTCGTGCCCAACAATGGCGAGAATGCGGGATTTGACCCGGAGCGCATCCAGATTCTTGCTGTTCGCCTTTTCGAGTTCGCGTTCTGCTTGCTTGTGTTCGGTAATATCGCGAAGGACAATCACTCTGCCCGTAACTGCCCCTTTGCGATTTTTCAGCAAGGTGATGCGCAGGTCAAAGATGCGCCCGCCAGCTCCTGTCAGTGCGATCTCGGTACGGACGTCGTCTGTGTTCGCAAAGCGTTCCAGCAGCGGGCGCTCGCCGGGCACGATTTCAATCAGGGGAATACCAATCACATCCCGCAGCTTGCAACTCAGGATCATCTCCGCCGCCGGGTTGAGATCGACAATCCGATTCTGGGCATCAACCACGATCACGGAATCAGTCATCCCTTCAATAGCTGCGCCGCGCGCCGCCGGGACGATGTCCAATAGACGATAGCTGATCAGGCTCCAGGCCAGAGAAAACCCGGTCACGGTAAATCCAAAGGGAGTCAGATCGAGGCGGCCAAAGGGACTCAGGCCAAGCAGGTAGATCGCATTGGCTATCCACGGGGCAAGAGCCGCCAGTACGAGGGTAGTGATCTGCCCCCGGTACAACTCCGGGGAGCGAATGATGCCCGTGAACAGCAGCAGCACTGCCAGCACTAGCATGAGGTAAGAATAGCCAACAAAGACCCAG
>JAHEME010000605.1 GCA_024643825.1 Chloroflexota bacterium
GCGGGCACATCGGCCCGCCCCTACGAGGGTTTGCGTTGGGTGAGGGGATCAGGCGGCGGTGCGGCGGCGGTAATCGGTGCGACGCCAGCAATTGCGCGAGCAATACTGCTGGCGTTTTTTTGCGCTCCTGTAGGTGGCGAAGCGCGTGCCGCAGCCGAGGCACTCCTTGAAGACGGTGCGAGTGCGGTAGGCGTGGGCGCAACCGACGGAGCAGAAGCGGCGGAAGGGACGGTCGGGGGGAAGATCGAACGAGCGGCGGCAGACAGCGCGGGATCGGGGTTGGCGAGGAGAGAGGATGTTGGGTTCACGGCGACCCCGGACGCGCAGAAGCGCGTCCCTACAGGGGGTGGATGGAGGAATGGGGCAGGTCTTGCAGAGTTGCCCGGACGCGCAGGTTGCGTGTCCCTACGAGGGGCGGATAGAGGAATGGGGCAGGTCTTGCAGAGAAGGCGGGCGGGCACATCGGCCCGCCCCTACGAGGGTTTGCGTTGGGTGAGGGGATCAGGCGGCGGTGCGGCGGCGGTAATCGGCGCGACGCCAGCAGTTACGAGAACAGTACTGCTGGCGTTTTTTTGCGCTGCGATAGGTGGCGAAGCGCGTACCGCAGCCGGGGCACTCCTTAAAGACCGTACGGGCGCGGTAAGCGTGGGCGCAATCGACGGAGCAGAAGCGGCGGAAGGGACGGTCGGGGGGAAGCTCGAAGACGCGGCGGCAAACGACGCAGGGTCGATGGGCGCGGTTGTAGGCGCGGCGGCGGCAGCGGTCGGAGCAGGTCTGACGGGCGATGGTCTCGGCAGGGTTGACGGCGAACTTGCGGCCACATTCGACGCAGAGGCGGACTTGAGACCCCGCGCGGATCGGAGTGCGTTCGCGCTTGCGGGCATTGACCGCATTCTGGCACTTCTCTGAGCAATAGGTGTGGCGGGGTTTGGCGGGATTCCTGCGGAAGCGTTCGCCGCAACCGGGGCAGCGGGGGTTGAGGGATCGCCAGTGGGCCTGGCGGCAGGATTTGGAGCAATAGCGGCGGTGGCGATTGTAGGGCGGGAAGGGCCTGCCGCAGTGATTGCAGGCGCGGAGGGGGAGATTGAGGCGGACGCGGACATCGACGCGGGGGTCGTAGTCCCCGGCGTGGGCGATGAGACCGTGCTCGACGGCGCGTTCGGCGGCAAGGTGCGCCTGGTGGCACTTCGGGGAGCAGAATTCGGGGAACGGGCCGGGGGCATCGGTGACGTAGAGGTGTCCACAGTGGAGGCATTCGGGGATGGGGATGTCGCGCTGTAAGCGGAAGAGGACGCGGTAACGGAGGGAGATGGTCGCTCCGGGGAGCGGGGAGTCATCGATGGGGCCGTTGCGCTTCTCGATGCGGCGGAGTTGGCGCTCGGCGCGACGTTTGGTTTGCTCCCAATGGCGCGATTCCCGCCAGCGGTAGCCGTTGTATTGGCGGCGGAACTGCTGGCGGCAGCGATCCGAGCAGGTGACGCGGGGGCGTCCGGTGGTGGGCTGCTGGATGGGAGAATCACAGATGATGCAGGTGTCGTCGAGATAGGCGTCGGTGGTCACGAGGAGAGTATATCGAACGGATGTTCTGGATGTCAAGCGGGCGCGGAATTTAGCGTCGCAGGCCGCGACCGAGGGCGGAGAGACCGAGGATGATCAGGATCACGGGCCACCAAGCGGCGCTCGATAGGGTGACGCCGAAGATCGACGAAAGGCCGAACCCGAGCAGAACTACGCCCACGATCAATCGGAAGAAGGAGGGGCCGTGCGCGTCGGCGGAGAAGATTCGCAGCAGGCTTTCGAGGATCAGCAAGCCGCCCGCGCCGAGGAAGATCCAATCTTTGGACTGGGAACTGCCCAACCGGGGGAGAAGGCTCATGCCATCGGCGAGCCAGATCAGGCCCGCCATGATGAGAATTCCGGCAAAGGTGAAGCGCCACAGGGAATCGGCGGATCGCTGCTGCGGGTGATGGGAAGTGGACATGCGCGCTCTCATTCTACGTCACAGAACCATGACTCTGAGTACGCAGATAGGGAGAGTCAAGTTG
Source organism: Chloroflexota bacterium (assembly GCA_024643825.1). Classification (GTDB taxonomy): domain Bacteria; phylum Chloroflexota; class Anaerolineae; order Aggregatilineales; family UBA3940; genus JAHEME01. Next base: position 2,046 of record JAHEME010000605.1, read on the forward strand.
CAAAAAGAAAAGGCCATCGCCTGAGGCGGTGGCCTTTTATGTCCGATGAAAATGGTGAAGTTAGATCTTGGAGACGCTCGCCGCCTGAAGACCCTTCTTGCCCTCTTCTACGGTGAACTCAACGCGATCGCCTTCTTCCAGGTTGCGGTAGCCGTCAGCCTGGATCGCAGAGAAGTGGACGAACACATCTTCGCTGCCATCATCCGGTGCGATGAATCCATAGCCCTTTGTGCCGTTAAAGCACTTAACGGTGCCAGTTACACGGTCAGTCATAGGGGTGTTTTCTCCTTACCCTACAATGGAAGTAATGTAGAGCAGCGAAGAGCTTTCAGTGCACAGAAAGGCCCAACATCACCGGGCGGATCTTGTTTCACAGAAGTCTTTCTACCTGCTTTCTACCCGTTTACCAGTATATCCGTGAACGAAACGATGCGCAAGCACTATTTTGCCGCTGAATCAGGGGGAATCGTGTGGTTCGGTGTGGATGGTGACTCGGTGAACGGCGGGTAGAATCGCGCGGATGTGCGTTTCGACTTCTTCGGCGATGTGGTGGGCCTCCTCGAGGGGCATATCGCTGGCGACATAGCAGTGCATACTGAGCGCATAGCCGTAATCCGGTTCCTGGCGGATGCTGATATCGTGCCAGACCAGAGGAGGGTGCAACTTCATGGCAAGGGCGAGGGCGCGTCGGGCGATGGCATGGGCCTCGGAACTGTTCACCGGGGGAGCTTCCATCAGGGGGGCGGGTTCGATGTGGGTGACAACTCGATCCAGGTTGGGGATCACCTCGGAAAGCCGATGCTCGAACTCGGTGACGAT
>JAHEME010000057.1 GCA_024643825.1 Chloroflexota bacterium
GCCTCCGCTGGTCAATGCCAGCCTGTATGACATTCCGTTCGCACATGCCAGCTTCGATAAAGTGATCCTTTCCGAAGTGCTGGAGCATGTACCCGATGATGTGGGGGTTCTCCAATCGATTTCTCAGGCCGTAAAACCTGGCGGCTTGATCGCGATCACAGTTCCGAATGCGAACTACCCGTTCTGGTGGGATCCGATCAATCACACCCTGGAGACGCTGTTTCATACTCATATCCAGCATGGGGCATTTGCGGGAATCTGGGCCAATCACATCCGGTTGTATACAGAAGAGCAGTTGCAGCATACGGTTGAATCTGCTGGCCTGGAAGTTGTTTCGAGACGCAGATTCACGCATTACAGCTTCCCGTTCATACACAACATCGTTTACGGCTTCGGGAAAACGATCCTCGAAGCGGGATTGCTGCCAGCCAATCTCCAACAATCGGCAGACCGGCACAACCTTAGCGGAGATCGCAGCGGGCCCCTGAATCCAATTCATATTGGGCTACGCATCTTCGAGTGGTTTGACCGAAGAAATACAATGGATGAGCTTCCAGGCACGTCCACAGTGAATCTGTGCATTCTGGCTCAGAAACCGCCAGGGTAATCGCGAGACACCTTATGAAGTCTACTCCACCCCCTTATGAACCGATTACGCTGCGTGATGTGCTGCGCGCAATCTTTTTGCCCGTAAGCGAGGAGCAAGCGCCGGAGATTATTTTTCCCTCGTTTCACCCATTCCCCCTCCCAGAGAAACAGAATCTCGATGATGTTACGCTCTCTGATCTTGAGGATCCGGCAGTTATCAGCTACACGCTCCCAGCGATTGAGGGTTTGCTATCCAACAACCCAAAGCGGATCGCCATTACGGGCATTGGAACAATTGCTACTATTCTCCTCGCTTATTTTGCGCAGTCGGCTGCGGGAAATTTGAATGGAGGCTTTGGCAGCGGTCTCTTTTATGTCATAGCCGTAGCCTTCTGGTTAGGATTAGTGATATTTGACATAGCGCCCCCGGATGGGGGCCTTTTGCGCCGAGGGCCGACTACAAGAGGCGGAGGAACAAGACGTGCGCTGGCTCTGCTGGAAGATCGCCCCCTCACGACACGCATGATCCTCGGCACACTGGGAGTTGTGCTGTCGCTCGCCACCTACGTATTTGCAGCAGGGAACTTATTCACGCTGCCTGCCGTGATTTCGTGGGTCGCCAGCCTGCTTGTATGGATGATTGTTCTGGCGGAACGCAACCCAGAAGCCCTAATCAGTGCATGGGGGGCATGGCTAAGAGATGTGCGACGACACCTATCGGAATGGCTACAGCCTCGTGCGCTGCCAATCGCTGCTTTTATCATCATCATGGGCATTTCGATATTCTTCCGAGTGTATCGGCTGGATTCGATCCCGAATGAGATGACCAGCGATCATGTGGAGAAACTACTGGACTCCTATGATGTCTCCAGGGGGATAACCCACGTCTTCTTCACAAGAAATGGGGGACGTGAAGCCATTCAATTTTATGTTGTTCCACTGATTGCCCAGCTATTCGGAACTGGCATGAGCTTCCTATCCTTGAAAATCGCATCAGTACTGGAAGCACTGGCACTGATCCCTCTCATGATCGTTTTGGGTCACGAGGTGGTCGATCAGGAGACGGGGTTCTTCGCTGCGGCTTTGCTCGCAATCTCCTGGTGGCATATCGCCCTAGGCCGATTAGCCCTCCGGATCGTATTGACACCCCTGCTATTCACCCCCTTGCTGCTTACTCTGATTCGAGGCATGCGTACGGGTTCCAGACGTTCCTGGTTGTGGGCTGGATTCTGGATGGGGATCGGAGTGTATGGGTATCAGGCCCTACGAATTACCCCGCTAGTTGCCATCGCCGCATTTGTTCTTACATTGGCAGGACCACTGTGGCGAGTGGCGCAATCCCGACTGCGACGAACCCCGGCAACTATGTATGAGCAGATCGTGGTCAGCCGAATTGCCGCGCGTCAGGGTCTCAACCTGATCTTCTCTGGCATCGTTGCTCTGGTGATCTTCGTACCCATGCTTCGGGCCTGGCACGACTTCCCGAATGAAGTATGGAATCGAGTCATCAACCGCACCACAGACAGCGAAGTCGCGCTTCAAGGAAGCGCAAACGAGATTTTCTTCGATAATTTCGGGAAGGCTCTCCGCATGTTTAATGTACGCGGAGATGGATCGTGGTTTACGGCTGTGCCCGATGCGCCGATGATGGATGTGATCACTGGCTCTTTGCTGATCCTTGGCTTTGCTGCGTGGTTGGTTCGCCTGCGGGTTCGCCGCGATCCGGTAGATGCCTTTCTACTGGCAGCAGGTCTGATCATGCTGCTGCCATCCGCGCTATCCATCGCATTCCCCATCGAGAATCCAAGTGCAACTCGCGCAAGTGGTGTGATCCCCATCGTATATCTCATCGCGGCATGGCCTTTATCGCTTATTCGGCAGAGATGGCGGGCTGTGATGGGCAAGATCCCTGGCACTGTGCTGGCAGCCATCCTGATTTCCACCTTGTATATTGCCGCAGGCGTGATGAACTATCACAGCTACTTCGTGCTTTACGCGGACTCCTATCGGAAATCTGCGCTGAACCCAGGCGAAGTGGCGGGAGCCGTACGCGCTATCATCGGCCCGGAGGCCTCACTCGATGGCGTGTGGTTGGAGGGATGGCCGTTCTGGCATGATTACCGCGCGATTGGAATTGACGCAGGCGATATCACGTTTCACAATGCCATCGTGGACACAACGCAACTGACAAGCTTCCTCCAAGACTTTCCGGCCAACTTTGCAATCAGGCCGCTGGTATTCATTGTGAATCCTCTGGATACGGAAGCTATCAAGGTACTGCAAAGCGAATTCCCTGATGGCGAGGCTCGTCAATTTATCAGCCGGACAGAGGGCCGCGATTTTGTTTTGTTCGTTGTTCCCAGGAATTAAGCTCGATATACTGAGGAGTCGTACGAGACCCCGTGTATAACAGAGGAAACAGCGGGGTCTTACATTGCATCGGAAAGTAACCTGTAATCCTCCCAGAAGGCGCAGAATGCAGATGTCATCTCAGACGGATTCCAGCGGCCAGGAACCTGGTCTCATCCTTACGATTCTGGTGCTTGCGGCAATCCTCTTTGCTGCTGCGGCTCTGCGCTTCGTGGGGCAAGACTGGGATCAGGGCTACCACCTGCACCCGGATGAGCGTTTCCTATCTATGGTTACAGGAGCCGTCAAATCCCCGGACTCACCAGCGCAGTACTTCGACACAGAAAACTCGCCCTTAAATCCCAATAACGTAGGATTTGGATTTTTTGTATACGGTGATTTTCCAATCACGCTAGTCCGCTATATCGCCGAATGGTTTAACAAGACAGACTATTACTCCAACTATCTCGCAGGGCGGACAATCTCAGCGCTGGCGGATTTGCTGACCATCGTGTTCACCTACCTGATCGGGCAGCGCCTCTTTGGAAAACGTGCAGGACTGCTGGCGGCGGCGCTGTATGCGGGTGCAGCCTTCGCAATTCAGCAATCGCACTTCTTCACAGTCGATACCATTACCAATCTCTTCGTTGCAGCGTCTCTGTACTTTGCAAGCCGTACACTCTCTTCACATTCGTGGCTGGATTATCCTCTATTTGGGATTGCACTTGGGCTGGCGATGGCGAGCAAAGTGAGCATATTCCCGCTCGCGGTGATTCTGATACTTGCGCTTGGTCTTCGTGTGTGGATCAGTTTGACCTCGGTAGATTCCAGCAGCGATGAGGCAGAATCTGGCATCTGGCAGATTGTGCGAAGTCGTGAGTTCCTTCAGACCGTAGCAGGGCTGGCGATCGCGGGCGTCTTCACTATCCTGATCTTTCGCGTCGGTCAGCCCTACGCGTTTCTGCCGCCGAATTCCTCCCTCCCCTACGATACCGATCGTGCGAAGGCGAGCATGAACCTTGTTGGCAAGATCGGGAACCCGTTCGGTTTTCGACTCAACCCGGTATGGTTGCAACAAATGGAGGAGGTGCGGAGACAGGTATCGGGATATTCAGATATTCCGCCGAATCATCAATGGGGCAAGCGACTGCCAATCGTATTCCCGTGGGTGAACATGGTGCGGGAAGGATTGGGCTGGCCTCTGGGGTTATGGGTTTGGTTCGCTTTTGCCTGGGCAATCTGGGAGATTGCACACAATCATTCCAAATCGATTCCCCTCATGCTTCCTTTGGTATGGGTTGCTCTCTACTTTACATGGCAGGGTATCGGCTGGGTGAAAACGATGCGGTATTTTTTGCCCGTATATCCGAGTTTGATGGTGCTCGGAGGTTGGGCCTTAGTTACTCTGCAAGATCGCGTACAGGATTTTCTTGCTCTGCGGGGCGCACCGCGCTGGCATCTCACTGCCCGCGTTGCAACAGCGATCACGGTGCTCGTAGTCGGCTCGTCCTTTCTGTGGGGGGGTGCCGTCTCGCGAATCTATACGCGGCCCGTGACGCGCATCGCGGCTTCTCAATGGATGCTGGAATCCATTGCCTCTGATGTCACGCTCCAATTTGATGCAACAAGCGACCGTCGAACATTCGAAGTTGGCCTGATCAACAATTGGCCGCCCACAATTCCTGAAGATCAGGTTGATCCAGCCCAGCCGCCGGTATATGTGACCTACGTATCACCTGGACTTCTTCAGACATATCCATTCCGTATCACTTTCGACGGAACGATCACGGGCCTGCGGCTGAATCATGTAGTCGCCCAGGATCACACGGATACCTTTAAGTCACTGCGGGTTGGGATCAGTTCGTCCCCGGATGGTTCCGGGCTGCTGGCTGAGGCCACCCTAATCGAAGCATTCTCGCCGGATGACGATCCGAGAGGTGCAGCCTATGACGTGAGCTTCCCGCCAGTCGAACTGCGCGCCAGCACTACCTATTACCTCATTCTGGAACCCGATGCTGCAAGTGCTCTTATCCTCAATGGTTCTGGGGTCGCGGTTGAGGGAGCCTGGGACGATCCTGTGCCTTATTCAATGGATCCATATAATGTGTGGGGGGCGCAGTATCAGGGGTATGAGTTTGAAATGGCGTGGGAAGATGTGCCCGACAAGCGCGCACGCATGCAATATATCCTTGACAGGACAGATTACATCGCGATATCGTCCAATCGTTTTTATGGCTCTTTGACTCGCAACCCTCAACGTTTCCCCCTGAGCGTTGCGTATTACAGAGCACTATTTAGTGGGGAACTTGGTTTTGATCTGGTCGAGGATTTCACCTCCCGCCCGAATATCGGCCCACTCCAATTCAATGATGACAATGCGGAAGAAGCATGGACAGTCTATGATCACCCGCGTGTTCTGATATTTCGAAAGAGCGACCACTACAGTCCTGAGCAAACTGCGGAAGTACTGAATTCAGTGGATGTCGATCATGCGGTTCGGGTGATTGCCAAAGACGCGCAGGGCCAACCCATCGATCTACAGCCTCCCCATTTAGTAGACACATCGGGGGCATCTCAGATAAATCTAGACCTCGCGGCACCTCCTTCCTCTGATATCCCTGCCCCCGGTTTCTACCGGACCGTGCAGCCAGCAGCCGTGATCATCTGGTGGTGTTTGATTGCATTGATGGGTTGGATTTCCTTCCCTATCCTTTATTCGTTGTTTCCAGGACTTCCCGACCGTGGATATGGCGTAAGCCGCATCTTTGGCATGTTGGTTACTTCGTGGGCAGCATGGCTGCTTGCAAGCATCCATTGGCTGGACTGGAGCGCATGGTCCGGGGCAGTATCTTTGGGGGGAATTGCCCTGGTGTCCGCTCTCATCTTGCGTTCTCATGGAAACGAAATCCGAAAGTGGTTGCGGGACAATCGCAGCCATGTGATCTTCGTTGAGAGTGTGCTGCTGGTGCTGTTCGGTGTCTTTCTCCTCATTCGCTTAAGCAACCCAGATCTGTGGCACCCATCATATGGCGGTGAAAAGCCGATGGATTTCGCTTATTTCAATGCGATCCTGCGGTCGAAGACCTTTCCTCCATTTGATCCGTGGTTTGAAGGCGGAACCATCAATTACTACTATTTTGGGTTTGTCTTCGTTGGGCTTCCGATCAAGATGCTGGGCATTCCGCCTTCGCTGGGCTACAACATCATCCTGCCAACCTTATTTGCGATTACGGGCATGGGAGCCTTTTCCGCAGCCTACAATCTGCTGGCAAACCCGGTTCAAGAAAGCCAGCCGGCTACTATCGGCACAGATACTCCCGGCGTTTTGAATACACTCCAGCTATGGCCGAATCTCACGCCAGATCAGCTATCACAGGCATTGAGGCGCAGTGTTGGCACGCTGATATCGAGCACGAAACGACGAGCATATTTAGCAGGCATAGCCGCGCTGCTGCTTGCCGTGGTACTGGGCAATCTTGACGAGATTCGCACGATGGCATGGGGACTTGCCGAACTCGGATCAGGGACTCCAGCCTTTACCAGCACCCTTCTGCCAGACGCTGGCGATATGCTGAAGGGCGCATCCATGACACTGGCGCAAGACCAGAGCCCGCCCGTAGGGCTGGGAGAGTGGTATTGGAACGCCACGCGCGTGATCCCCGTCCCTATCAATGAAAACAATGTGCCGACAGAGAGCGGCCCTATCACAGAGTTCCCATTCTTTACATTTCTATACGCCGATCTGCACGCCCACATGATCGCTCTTCCGCTGACACTGTTAGCCATCGTGTGGGCCATCGCGCAAATCCGAGGCGCATCTGCGGGTGCAGAATCCGAGCGAGGTGTGGGATGGTGGCTTGCCACCCTGATCACCGGTGCGTTGATTATTGGGGCACTTCGCCCAACCAATACATGGGATCTACCTACGTACCTGGCGATTGGAGCGGGCGCTTTAGCATTGGCCCATGTAGCCAGACGTTCCGATGCGGCAGCATTGCCTGCGCTGGGAATCGGGACACTAGTCGGGGGCGTATTTGCTGCGGCGACCTACCTTCTCAACATTCCTAAAGGGCCTGCGATCTCTCCACCTGGTTCGGCTCTGCTGCTCCTTACAATGGGAGCTTTTGTGGTAGGCTTCTTCATAGGATTTGCCTTTGGCACGCAAATTCTAAAGCCTCATTCTCAGGTCTCACATGAGGATCGGTCCGCTTTATCAGCGGAGGGCCGAAGCTGGACCACCCTATTCGGAATTATTCTCCAGGTCGGAATTCTGGCGGTACTGACAGAGATTCTGTATTGGCCGTATATTCAGAGCTACAAACTCGCGTACACCAGTGTGATCCCGTGGACAGGCTCCAAGACCCCATTGTGGGCATACCTCGACGTTCTGGGACTATTCCTATTCATCATCGTGAGTTGGCTTCTCTGGGAAACCTATAGCTGGATCACCGCTGCAAGAACCTCTGGCAAGCGGTTGAACCGCCGCCTGATTCTTCCTAGCATTCTCGCGGGCGGCCTCTTGGTCGGGATAATCTTTCTGGCGCAATCAAAGGGCTATGATGTAGCCCTTGTAGCACTACCTATGCTTATCTGGTCGCTAGTGCTGTTTATGCGACCTGATCAACTCATCGAAAAACGCACGGCACTATTCCTTATTTCAGCGGCCCTCAGCCTGACACTGGCTGTCGAACTCCTCGTATTAGTAGGGGACATCAGCCGCATGAACACTGTTTTCAAATTCTACGTTCAGGTCTGGGTGATGCTGGCAATTTCAGCGGGAGCCGCGTTAGGTTGGCTATGGCCTGAGATTCAACAACTAAGAACGTGGAAGCGTTTGCCCTGGAATCTGACCCTTGGGGTGCTGGTCTTTCTTGCCAGCCTCTATCCTCTGCTGGCGACACGGGCTAAAGTAGCAGATCGCTGGGCTCCTGATGCGCCTCATACGCTCGATGGCATGACTTACATGCTATATGCACAACGATACGAGAATGGTCAGGTGTTCTCCTTGAAGGCAGACTATGAGGCTCTTCGCTGGCTGCAAGAAAATATCCCCGATCAACCTGTGATTCTGGAAGCCCAAACCGTTGAGTATCAATGGGGCAGCCGAGTCAGCGTATATACGGGACTTCCCACTGTGTTGGGATGGAACTGGCATCAAAGGCAGCAGCGTGCTACAGGCACAGAGGAGGTATGGACACGCGCATCTGCAATACAGGAAGCATACAACACCACTGACGTTGACCGTGCATTGAGCGTTCTACGCACATACAATGTTGATCTGATTATCGTCGGTGACATGGAACGTGCTTACTACAATGCGGAGGGGCTGAACAAATTTGATGCGATGGCGCGCAATGGGATTCTCAAAATAATCTATGAACGGGATGGAACGCGGATTTATCAGGTTCTTCATGACGGGAAGACAGGAAACTCTTCATGATTGACCTCGTCGGCTGGTATCTGGCAATTACTTTGCTTGGCCTGGCAGCCTGGCCGATTCTATTTTTCCTCCTGCCAGAACTCCCGGATCGGGGGTACACATTCAGCCGCGCCGCCGGGCTGCTTTTCACGGGGTACGTCTATTGGCTGCTGGGGAGTCTGGGGTTTCTAGCAAACTCAGTTGGTGGGGTCATCTTTAGTTTGCTTCTTGTGACAGGCATATCTCTGTGGGCCTACCGCACTCATGAGAACGACGAAAGCCTCAGTAGGTGGATTGGCAGCCATATTTCTGTGGTTGCTGTTGCAGAAACCCTATTTCTGCTTGCCTTTATTGGATGGGCTATTTTCCGCGCCTACAACCCCGACATTGCTGGCACAGAGAAACCGATGGAACTCACGTTTCTGAATGGGATTCGTACTAGCCCAAAGTTCCCTCCGCAAGACCCGTGGCTATCTGGCTATGCGATTAGCTACTACTACTTTGGCTATGTGCTGATCGCTATCCTTGCTGACATCACTGGTACAGCCAGCAGTGTCGCGTTCAATCTTGGCATCGCTATGATATTTGCACTGACCCTGCTTGGTAGTTACGGGATTATCTACAATCTCGTGGTGGGTTGGCGATCAAACCGTCATGCTGCACAACCAGACCAACTATCCGCAAGTGCCTTTAGCTCCCTCGTTGGGCCAATCTTCGTTGGCATCATTGGGAATTTCGCAGGTTTTCTCGAGATGCTTCGCGCGATCAAGCTGCCCTTTATTGGGCAGAACTTCTGGTCATGGATTGATCTGGAGGACCTGGTCGATCCTATCTCTGTCCGGCTGTGGCCCCCTGATACCTGGCGCTTCTGGTGGTGGTGGCGCGCCTCCCGCGTGATTCGTGATCGGGATATTGCGGGTACAGCCATCGGTCTGCAACCCATCGACGAATTCCCATTCTTCAGCTTTTTGCTTGGCGATATGCATCCACATGTGTTGGATCTCCCGTTTGTGTTGCTCGCGCTGGTACTGGCGTTCAATGCGTTGAGGCAACGCGAGCCACTTACGCGGCATCAGTTAGTGCTCTATACAATTTGTTTTGGAGCACTTGCCTTTCTTAACACATGGGATCTTCCGATCTACCTTTTCATTCTTATCGGGGCGCTTTCTCTTCATGCAATTCGGCAAAGGCAAGTATTCGAGATCGGCGATCTGGGCAGGCCAATCTTGACGGGACTTGGAATCCTTGGGGCGGGGATTATCGCCTACCTACCCTGGTATATCAGTTTTCGCTCACAGGCTGGCGGCATCTTACCAAATGCCATTTTCGCGACACGTCTGCATCAATTCACCATCATGTTTGGCCTGTTTCTGATCATCATCTTATGGTTTGTGATCAGCCGAGGCATTCGGCATTCTCGCCACATGAACTGGTCACTTGCTGTGATCCTGAGCATTTCTCTATTGTTGATCCTTGTTTTGATCGTCGTTGTAATTGGTGCAGCAGTTCTCCGTTTAGATCCAGGAGTACGCGCCTTTGTCGCTTCCAGTATCGATCCCTCCTACGTGGGAAGGCCTGACCCTGAAATCAGCTCGGCTCTGCCAACGCTTGTGAGGGAGATCGTTAGCTATAGACTCACGCATCCTCTAACACCACTCATTCTCCTATTCGTTATTATGATTACCCTGGCGGCCCTGCTGCCGCGCGTACCTACCGCCGGAGAAGCTGGCAAAGCAGAGATCAATCCGACAATTGGATTTGCCATGCTCCTGATTCTCACAGGTGCGCTGCTCACGCTAGGCCCGGAATTCGTATACCTCCGCGATGTCTTTGGGCAGCGGCTCAACACGGTATTCAAGTTTTATTATGGTGCGTGGATTCTGTGGGCGGTAGCCTCGGCATTTGCCGTTCACGAGATCATTTCCAAAGCCAAGCCGATAGCGCGAGGGATCTTTATTGTTCTGCTAACGCTCCTTATGGGAGGAGCACTGGTCTACCCGGCATTTGCTATCCCTGCAAAAGCCAATGGGTTTGTTGAAACCAAGGAACTCCCTACCCTTGACGGTATCGACTACATTCGCCGCAGCTACCCCGACGATTACAATGGCATTCAGTGGCTGCACCAAAATGCTCTCCCTACTCAGATTGTGCTTGAGGCTGTTGGGGCACAGTACTCCTATTACGGACGTGTTTCCATGTCTACGGGGCTGCCAACCGTCATAGGGTGGCCGGGGCATGAGCGACAATGGCGCGGAGACACCTATGCTGAG
>JAHEME010000058.1 GCA_024643825.1 Chloroflexota bacterium
AGGCCCCGCAGCGGCTCTACGAGATGTAGGGCCGTGACTGTCTTAGTGCCGTTTGGGCTGGATGCAACACATTCTTAACCATGTTATAATGCGCCCACCACCTAAAATCAAGGAAAAAATTGTGCTGAATATCGAGACAGAACTTCTCGACGATCGTCAAGCAAAGTTGGTTGTCGTTGTTGAACCAGAACGCGTGCAGCGAGAGATGCAGGCGGCTGCGAGACGGCTCTCCAAGAGACTGAACATCCCTGGGTTTCGCAAAGGGAAAGCTCCGATGCACGTCGTCTCGCGTTATCTGGGCGAGGGTGCACTCCTGGAAGAAGCCCTCGATCCTCTAGGCCAGGAAGTCTATTCCGAAGCTCTCGAAGAGTCGGGGCTGGAACCCTATGCGCCGGGGTCTTTGAGTGACCTCAAGACAGACCCACTTTCGATGACCTTTATTGTCCCCCTCCAACCAGAGATTGAGTTGGGGAATTATCGAGATGTTCGCGTTCCTTACGAGGCTCCCAAGGTTACAGAAGAGGACGTCCAGCGTACGTTAACTGGCTTACGCGAAGAGAAAGCGGCTCTTGCACCCGTAGAACGCCCAATTGAGATGGGTGATGTCGCCGTGCTTGATATTCTTGGCACGATCAAACCTGTCCGTGGCAAGAAGGAGCAAGAGGAAGCCGCGAATCCATTGATTCAACGCGAAGGCGTACGTGTGCTGATCACGGAGGATGCAACCTATCCCGTTCCTGGCTTTCCCGCCAAGGTGGTTGGCATGGCAGCCAACGAGGAACGGGATTTTAATGTAAAGATGCCAAAGGATGAGGATTACGACGAAGAGATTCGGGGCAAGACTATTGAATTTCATGTCGTGGCAAAAGAAATCTTCAGTCGAGAAGTTCCTGAGTTAGATGACACATTTGCAACGGATTTGGGCGACTATGAGTCATTAGATGATTTACGCGAGAAGATCCGCGAGCAGCTAACTACTCTCACCCAGGAGCGTGTCAACAACGAGTACATGGATCAGGTATTTGATCAACTTGCATCATCGGTTGTCACCAATTACCCACCAATCATGCTGGAAGAGCGCATCGATGCAATGATTCATGATTTCGAGCACCGTCTTCAGGAACAAAGGCTCACTGTTGATGAGTATCTGAAGCTCAATAACATCGCAATGGACGACCTTCGCAGCGATTTCACCGAAGGAGCTTCAACAAGCCTAAAGCGAGCATTGATTCTTGGCAAGCTTCTAGAGGTGGAACATCTTGAAGTTGCTGACGAAGAAATTGAAGACGAGATACAGACAATGCTCCTATCGTTTGGCTCGCAGGCGGGAGCAGCCCGTCAACTTTTTTCTTCACAAGACACTCGTCAGTCCATTCGCAACCGTCTTCTCGCAGACAAGGCCGAAAAGCGATTGCGCCTGATTGCGCGCGGCGAAGCCCCGGATATTGACCAGACCGAATCCTCTGAAGCAGAGAAGCCAGCCAAAACGCCTCGGAAAAAGGCATCCAAGAACAAAGAAACAGAAACCGAGACAAGTACTCCAGATGATGGGGAAGCGAAACCACGTAAGCGAAAAAAGACTGAGGCCAGCGCCTCGGAGAGCAGTGACCAAGAGTAGATTGGCATCTTTCTAATAGATTTCTATCAGAAGAACGATACGCTCTGACTTCTCTACTGCGCGGTTTCTAACTCAAGGAGATCCTTAATTATGCCGTCAGTCCTTCCAACTAGCCTCATTCCGATGGTGATCGAAACATCAGGCCGAGGTGAACGTGCCTACGATATTTACTCCCTGCTCCTCCGCAACCGGATTGTCTTTCTAGGCACAGCGATCAACGATCAGGTTGCCAATTTGATCGTTGCACAGCTTCTTTTCCTTAATCGCGAGGACCCGGAAAAGGAAATCCAATTATTCATTAACAGCCCCGGCGGTCAGGTTTATTCTGGTTTAGCTATCTATGACACGATGCAGCAAATCCCAGCACCAGTTAGCACAGTAGCAGTTGGCTTTACCGCCAGCTTTGGCACGGTTCTGCTGACGGCAGGTACTACGGGCCGCCGCTACAGTCTGCCAAATGCGACCATTCATTTGCATCAGCCGCTGGGTGGCGCGCAGGGTCAGGCAAGTGACATCGAAATCCAGGCCAAGGAAATTCTTCGACTCCGTGAGCGATTGAATTCCATCCTATCCCATCACACAGGTCAATCGATAGAAAAGATCGGCGATGATACCGACCGAGACGTCTACTTCACAGCACAGCAAGCCGTTGACTACGGCCTGATTGATGGTATCTTAGAACCTGCTGATACGACCTCGGAGAGTTAAGCACTATGAATACGGAGCACAGCGGCCCGCAGCACTGCTCTTTCTGTCGCCGACAGGGAGGGGATGTCCGCCGGCTCATCTCAGGGCCTGAAGGTGTATTCATCTGTGATGAATGCGTTGATCTCTGCCGTGAAATCCTGGAAGAAGAGGATCTTAGCTTCCCCAGCGAAACGGAAGAGGTCTCACATGATGTCCCTTCCCCACAAAGCATCTACAAGAGCCTGAATGACTATGTCATAGGACAAGAACGAGCCAAACGTGTGCTGTCAGTTGCTGTGTATAACCACTACAAGCGTATTCGCGCACAAACGCAGTTTGATGACCTTGAAATCGAGAAGAGCAATATCCTGGTGGTCGGTCCTACGGGAGTAGGCAAGACTTTGATGGCGCAAACGCTTGCAAGAATTCTCGACGTGCCTTTCTGCATCACCGATGCGACTGCCCTCACGGAGGCTGGCTATGTAGGGGAGGACGTAGAGAATATTCTACTGCGGCTGATTCAGGCAGCAGACTTTGATTTGAAGCGAGCAGAACGCGGGATCATCTACATTGACGAAATCGACAAGACGGCCCGCAAAACTGGCGACAATCCTTCTATCACACGGGACGTCAGCGGGGAAGGTGTTCAACAGGCACTGCTCAAGATCATTGAGGGAACGACGGCAAACGTACCCCCGATGGGAGGGCGTAAGCACCCGCATCAGGAGTTCATTCAGCTAGACACCACGAATATTCTCTTTATCCTTGGTGGAACCTTCGCAGGAATTGGCGAGATCATTGGGAAGCGAATTGGCGCTAAAGGGACTATGGGTTTTCGTGGTACGGGCGTCCGGGACGAGATTGACGACACAGAAATCCTGCACCGAATCTCAACAGACGATCTGATCGAGTATGGAATGATCCCCGAATTTGTGGGGAGACTTCCAGTACTGACCACAGTCGATCCCCTCGACCACGAGTCTTTGGTCTCAATCCTTACCGTACCGAAAAATGCCCTTGCCCGTCAATATCAGGCCATGTTCAGCTTGGATGATGTCGAACTGGTTTTCACAGACGACGCTTTAGAGACAGCCGCTGACCTGGCAATCATACACGAAACAGGAGCAAGAGGCCTACGTTCCATCATCGAACAGTGCTTGCTAGACGTTATGTTCGAAATACCGTCGCGCGACGACATTCGCAAGGTCATTGTAAGTGGGGATGTCATTCGACAGAACAGCAGACCATTGATCCTATCGGCTGCTGAAAAGCCACTAACATGGCTAGATGGAGAGAAGGCTGCCTAGCCTTTTTCAGTGATCAACTTCAAGAAGGGGGCAGGGACAATAATGTCTTTGCCCTCTTTTTCATGCCTGATGCTCTTGGTAGGCAATGTCAACGTCATTACTTTCTGCCTGCAATTCCATTGCCTGAATTCCTGAATTTACTGCCATGCAGAATCGGCGACCGTCCTCTTGACTCCCAGGGATTTCTCGCCCATAGTGCATTGGGATTACATAGCGTGGTTTGAGAAGTTCCGCAGCTTTTGCGGCTTGCTCCCAATCCATCGTAGTGCCCCCCCCGACCGGCAAAATCGCAATATCGCAACCGATCTTCGTCATTTCTGGAATGAAGTCGGTGTCTCCGGCATAGTAAATATCGTAGCGGCTCATACAGATAACGAAGCCAAGTCCTCCATAGAACTGGGCATGGTACACTTTTTCCAGTGTGTAGGCCGGAACTGCCCGAACCGCAACGTCTCCAACCCGAATAGCCCCCTGGTATGGTCGTAATATCTCAACCCCAGCGCCGATCACGTCTGCGACGCGGGAGTTCCCAACAATGACTGTGTCGCTCTTTCGTAGCCGGTCAATGTCTTGTGGAGAGCAATGATCATGATGATCATGGCTGATCAAGATCAAGTCAGCGGAAGGAGCATGCTCAGGAATTCGCCACGGGTCAATATACACTATCGGGCCATCCTGATGAGGTGGCCCGTTCAATCGAAAGCTGGCATGCCCCAGCCAATGAATACGATCTATCACACTGCACTCCTGCTATCGATAATCAATAGAAGACTCTGAAAAGAGTCTCTCCTGTTTCCCACTATCATTGTGATTATAGCGGAACACACTATGAGTTGCCCTACGGAACACCTACTCTTTTGCGAATACCTATCCACTCATTCTCCCTTTTGGGATGGCAATAACCGAGTGCTATAATGCCCATATGCGTCTACCTTCGAGGATTTCTTCGTGTCTCAGCAATTACGCTCTCACCCCGCTTATGACATTGATTCGCTCCGCCAACAGTTTGCCGTCGTTAGAGATGGTCTAACATATCTAAATCATGCTGGCATGTCGCCCATTTGCGATCCGGTTCAAGAAGCAATGTCGACGGCGATTGATCTCATGACCCATCTCGGCAGTGAGGCCTACGAACAGCTTCGGGAGAATATAGCCACAAGTCTACATCAGGACCTGGGCCAATTGGTCAACGCAGAACCAGAAGAAATCGCCTTCGTGGAAAATACATCCTCTGGCATCAATCTGATTGCCAACAGCCTCCCACTTGAGCGTGGAGATGCCATCCTTGTATGCGACACAGAGTTTCCGTCGAATGTTTACCCCTGGCAAAATCTTGAACGACGTGGTGTGACACTACAAATGGTTCCCACCCGCGAAGGGGGCCTCACACTCGATGAGGTTGACCAAGGGTGCAACAAACATACCAGGATCATTGCAGTAAGCGCTGTGCAGTTCTTCTCTGGAAAACGAGAAAACCTCAGCCAACTAGGAAACTACTGCAAAGCACACGGACTGTGGCTGATAGTTGACGCTATGCAAGCTGCCGGGATCATCCCCCTCGACATGAAGGCAATGGGCATCCATGCACTTGCCGCTGGGGGCCAGAAAGCACTCATGGGGCCACCCGGTCAGGGATTTGTTGCAATTCGACAAGAGCTTCTTGAACAGATGACACCAGCGTACGTCGGGCCATTGTCCTTCGAGGAGTGGGATCGTTGGCTTGTTTACAATCGAATGCCCCGTCAGGGCGCACGGCGTTTTGATCTTGGCACATCGAACCTGATTGGCATGATCGGATTGCAAGCCTCTGTTCGATTGCTCCTGGGGTTAGGAATCGAAGAAATTTGCACCTGGGTAACTCATTTGAGCGATCTGGCAATTGCCCAGCTTAAGCAGATGGACTGCACAATGGTAACCCCGGAATCCCCAGAGGATCATGCGCACATTGTGACATTTTCAGTAGGACATAATCCGGAACCGTATGTAACCGCCCTGCGTAAGCAAGGTATCATTCTTCGATCTCACTATGATGCTTCTGGGAATGGATTTTTGCGTATTTCATCCCATGCATATAATACTGAGGAGGAAGTACTGCAAGTCGGACATGTATTGGGGGATGTAAACTATGAGTTCAATTAAACCAACTGCTGCTCAAATTGCCCAGCAACAGGCAGCACAACGCGCGAATACTGGCGGCCTTTCATCGTCAGGACCCACACTAGCCAAGCAGGATGATCAGTATGGCCTTGGCGTTGGAGAGAATTGGCAACCGCCAACCATCAGCAGCATCGAAGATACAGGGCTGCATCTCATCGGACTCTCTGAGTTGGTTCTCAAAGCACTGTACTTCAGCGGCTTTATGTCTGGCTACCGCATCGCCGAGGTAATTAAGCTTCCATTCAACGGAGTTGTTGACCAGATTATGGAGTTCCTCAAGCGAGAGCAATCTGTTGAGGTCAAAGGCAGTGGCGGCTTCGGAGAGGGAGCTTACCAGTATGTAATTACTGGAGGCGGAATCGCCAAAGCACGAGAGGCTCTCGAACGCTCTCAATATGCCGGGCCAGCCCCCGTTCCGCTTGCAGTCTACACAAAGGCAATCTATGAGCAGCAACGCCGCATCATGGTGAATCCCGATATCATGAACTCGGCGTTGAATCACTTGATTCTCAATAAGAAGATGTTTGACAAAGTCGGTCCGGCGGTGAATTCAGGACGGTCAATATTCCTATACGGCCCGCCAGGTAACGGAAAGACGACGATTTCCGAGGCAGTGGGACGCGTCGTGCTCGGTACAGGCATGTATATTCCGTATGCAATCGATATTGACGGACAGGTTGTTCGTGTCTTCGACAGTGTAAATCACGAACCCATTGAAGAAGAAGAAGGAACAGGGACAGGATCCGCCCGCAACCGACCTGATCCACGCTGGATTCGTATTCGCCGTCCCGTGATTATGGTTGGAGGCGAATTGACACTTGAGAGTCTTGACCTCGTCTATGATCCCGTAAACAAGTACTACGAAGCACCTTTTCAGATGAAGTCGAACGGGGGAATGTTTCTCATCGACGACTTCGGACGCCAGCAGGTACGTCCGCGAGACCTACTTAACCGTTGGATCGTTCCTCTAGAAAAGCGCATTGATTTTCTTACGCTGCATACCGGACGTAAACTCGAAGTTCCTTTTGATGTATTGATTGTTTTCTCTACTAATCTGGAACCTCGCGATCTAGTCGATGAAGCATTCCTACGCCGAATCCGGCACAAGATCGAAATCACTGATCCCTCGTACGAAGAATTCAGGGATATCTGGATTCGCATTAGCCGCGCACGCGGACTCCCGTATGATGACCGTATGCTGGCCTACTTGTTGCAAGAATGGTACATCAAGCGCAACCGCCCCCTACGAGCCGTTCATCCACGCGACATCATAGATCAGATGCGTGATATTTCGGGATACCTCGGCGTGCCATTTGAGATGGGACAAGACCTCCTTGACCGGGCTTGTGAGGCGTACTTCGTCGAGCTATAACAAAGCGATCCCTTGCGCGGCCCCTCATCTGAGATGATAGGGGCCGCCTGTGATTATCCTTATGTGGGCACACCAGAACCTGCCTTTTCCTGATTTCTACCTGAATCGTCCGCTTCTCTTTGCTCATAGGGGCGTGCGCGAACTAGCTCCAGAAAATTCACTCCTTTCTTTCGAGACGGCATATGCTTTGGGGGCAGATGGAATAGAGCTTGATGTACAACTTTCCGCCGACGGGCAGTTGATCATTTATCACGACAAGAACCTGAAGCGTTTAACCTTATCAAACAAGAATGTCATCGAACTTACCTTGGCTGATCTGAAAGCCCTGGACATAGGCGAGCATTTTGGTACTGCGTCTAGAGGTATGCAAATTCCAACCCTTGATGAGGTTTTTGACGGATTTGGAAAGCGGCTACTTTTCAACGTCGAGTTGAAGACAGTTCGTAGCAGACAAGAAGAATTGGCGCGAGAGGTAGCAGCGTGTATTCAAAGACATGATCTTGAAACCCGCGCAATTGTGTCCTCCTTTGACATGGCTGGTCTCAGATTCATGCGACTGGCAGCCCTAGAATTACAGTTGGGCCAATTGGTGATCAGGCCCCCCAAACTTCACAGCCACCTCCCCCAGTGGATGCGCCGAGGACCAATGGATTTTGTAGAGGCAGTCCATCCCAATTGCCGATTTGTAAATCAGGAATTTGTGAGGAAGGCGCATAGCGCTGGTTTGCGAGTCAACGTATGGACGGTGAATTCGCCTGACGAGTTGCAAAGAATGCTTGATGCCAAGGTGGATATGATCATCACGGATGCCCTGAGTATCGCACAGAACATCATCAACCCACAGCCGAATGTACTCGAGCAACCGCCACGAAGCCATGATTCATCCGCAAATTAACCAGAAGGTCACGTCTGCAATAAAAGGGAATTGTGCTTGAAGCGACTGGCACAACTATGGTGGGGCCTCGTCCGGTTTGGCTTCCGGCTGCTTTACAATGAATTCGCGTGGACTTACGATGTTGTGAGTTGGACTGTATCTCTTGGAAATTGGCGTCAATGGCAACGAGCGAGCATACCTTACCTGCACTCCACACCCGACAGTCTTGTGTTGGAATTGGCTCATGGAACCGGGAATCTGCAACTGGATTTAGACGCCGCTGGAATCTCGGCAATCGGCTTTGATCTATCCCGACATATGGGCAGAATTGCATCGCGCAAGCTCTGTCGCAAGGGCATTCAGCCACGGCTTGTACTGGGCAGTGCCATGAAACTTCCCTTTTTGGACGATGCATTTGACGCAATTGTGAGCACTTTCCCAACCGAATTCATGATCGATCCGAATACGCTGCTTGAATCCCGTCGTGTGTTAACATCTACCGGGCGGCTAATCTTCGTTCCCAATGGGATGCTTTCGCTAACAGGCCCACTGACAAGATTTCTTGAGTGGTTGTACAATATCACAGGTCAGCGAGGTCCCTGGCCCGTAGACCCATTAGTGGCATTTCGCAAAGCGGGTTTTGATGCTCAGCTGATTGTTGAAGAAATGCCTCACAGCCAGGTATGGATTATCATCGCTGCGAAATCGGCGTTACCTTATGTTGAATCCTCCAGACAGTAAGAGTTGCGATGCCAATCCCGTCACCAGCATTTACCTTTGGTCTTATTGTAGCCACAATTATTGGAGCCTTAACTCATTTATTGCTTGGCGGCGATAGTCGCCGCCTGATTGCACTGATCATAGCAGGATGGGTTGGTTTTGCGATTGGGCAAGGCATTGGACAGATCTTCGCAATCCGTCTTCTGGCAATTGGCCCTTTAAACATGCTTAGTGCATCGCTAGGGGCCTTCCTTGCCACCATTTCGATGAGTATTCTCTCCGCGCAGCGCCAACTACAATAACGAGCAAGGCTGAAATCACTCCCAAATGCGATGCCTTCCATGTGGTGACTACCTCTGTTATAATTACCTTGCATGCTAACCTTCTGGTCAAGAAAGAAATCTCATGAGCGAACCACCGCAAGAAACAAAGAAGGACGGGGATGCCTCGCAGATCCGCAATGGCGTGATCGCTTTTGTGGTTGTGCTCGCTCTGATCACAATCGGGCTGGCCCTCGTAGCGTGGGCACTGGCTAGCAGTGCAGAAGCTGCCGCTGCTAGCGTTGTTGTCGTCCGCGATCTTGTCATCATTGTGATGGCGGCAGAGTTTGTCGTGATCGCAACTGCCGTCACTGTGCTCATTATTCAGATTGCTCGTCTCGTTAATCTCCTGACCAACGAAGTGCGACCACTCATTGATACAGCCACAGAGACGGTCAAGAGTGTACGCGGAACTGCGGAATTTGTTAGCCGTCACGTAACAGATCCTGTCATCAAGACGGCTGGCGCATTGGGAGGATTGAGTAAGGTATTGTCAGATGTTGAGGTAGTACGAAAGGTGGCTGGATTTATTATGCAAGCTGTGGTGGCCTCGACACCAACCAGCGCCAAATCTAGCGCGCCAGATCCATCGCACGATCCAGAGACGGAATTGCCAAAATCCGGTACAATACATACTGAGGGTGGATCTGAGAGCAGCGCCACAATCAAAGATAATTTCTAGCCATGTAACGAACTAGATCAATGGAGGATATTTATTATGGCAGACAATGGCAGTGATTTCGGAGCATTTCTTAGCGGGTTCATGATTGGCGGACTTGTTGGTGCAGCGGTATCTCTAATGATGGCTCCGCAATCCGGCGAAGAGACACGCGATCTGCTTCGCACCAAGAGCGTGGAGTTACGCGACCGGGCAGATGACGAGCTTCAGTCTATCCGTGTACGCGCCGAAGAGACTCTCGACGATGTGCGCCGTCAGGCGGAAGAAATCCAGCAGCGAACAAATCAAATGGTGGAAGAAGCTCGAACCAAGGTTTCAACTGCTGTTGAGGATGGTAAGCAAGCGGCCCGCCAGATTGGCAAGGATAGCAAAGAAGGCGCAAACGAAGCCAAAGCATAACCGTGCCATTAGGAGAGCCACGACGCGTGCGAATTTGCACGCGTTTTTTCTGGCTAGGATAAACGATTCAAAGGCCGACGGCTGTGAGCGCCAGCGGTATCGCGCGCACAATATCGCTGGCGACTGCGCTGCGCGCTGACATTTCCTGCCCCGCAAGCTGCCCGGACAGTCCATGCACGTAAGCACCAGCTACCGCTGCGTCAAACGGATCCATACCCTGCGCCAGGAGACCTACGATGCACCCCGCGAGCACATCGCCAGTCCCTGCTTTTGCCAGGGCATCCGTGGCAAAGGGGATGATAACAGCTATATGATCCGGGCTGGCAACTATCGTATGCGCGCCTTTCAGAACAACAATAGCATCCCATTCGGCGGCCTTACTTTGGGCGATTCCAAGTCGATTTGCTTGAATGTCAGCAGGTGATACCCCGACTAGGCGCGCCATCTCTCCGGGATGCGGAGTCAGGATCGTGCCGGGCGGAAGGGTGCTCC
>JAHEME010000606.1 GCA_024643825.1 Chloroflexota bacterium
CCAGTTCCCACTCTTGCAGGATGACTTTGAAACCTATCTCAACGAAACGCTTTTCCAGACTGACTTCATGGATGCCTACTCCCCTCTTGGATTAGGCATCTCCTAATTGGTTTATCCATTAATGTGGGAGATGTATACGAGCAGGCACAATTTGACTTCAGGGATATGCATTCATTTGATCAGGCACATTCTTATCGGACACAGTCGATGCTGGCGATCCCGTTGGAAAGTGATCGGAGTGTAATAGGGGTGCTGCAATTGATGAACGCCCAGGACGCGCAGACAGGTGAGGTCATTGCATTTGATCAGCATATTAGCGAGCTTAGTGCATCGCTGGCACTTATGGCGGCAGCCTCGGTAGCAGCATCCATTCGTGAGAATCAATTGCTTCAGCAGATCGCGGAATTGCGGATCGTAATCAATGAGGAAAAGGCCAATCAGCAGGTCGCAGAACTCACCGATACTGAATACTTCCGGGCGCTTCAGGGAAAAGCAGGAGATTTAAGAGCGAGATCTCACAAGAATAGGCCGTGACCGAAAAGGCGGATTGCGTGCCTGGGTGAGCAGAACGATCTGCCACTGCCGGACTTATGCAATCTTGTAGCGCTTATTCCGCGCAATAGGTGGACTGTCTATCGCACGCTGACTCAATGGATAATGGAGTCATGGCACGGCTGGAAATGATTCGTCCGGCGGGAACCAGTCAATGAGGTCGATGTCTTCGAGGGATTGCCCTGGCAGTATATGAATGGCTACCAGAGAATGATCCTCGTTCGGGCAGGCATCATAATGCAGCGCATTCTGAGCCAGGCATTGCCCCAGTTCTGTATAACCGGTTTCAAAACCGGGGGTATTTTCCAGATCAGCTAGAATGTAATACTCACCCCGTGGAACCCCAATAGTATAGGTTCCTTGGTTAATCGGTAGTGATGTGAGATTATCTCCGACCTGAAAGAAAGGAGGTCTCAGGGTAGGATTGTGAGGTATGAACAAACACAAGAACACCCAAGAGAGACCTCCGTTGGAAACTTTAGCATGTGTGGACGAGCGCTGCGAATTGTACGGGCAGAGAGCGCAAAACAACCTCAGTGTGCGCAAGAGCTATGGAGAGGATGAGATTCGGTTTCTACGATGCCATTGTTGCGGGGCGGAGTTTAGCGAGCGGAAACATACCGCCTTGTGGAATACCAAAGTCTCAGAAGCAAGAGCCATCTCAGTGGCGGAGCATCTTGGCGAGGGCTGCTCATTGAAAGGGACTTCCCGGTTAGCCAGGGTGGATGTGAGCGTGGTGCGGCGACTGAATCAGAAGGTAGGGGAACAAGGAGAAGCTTTCCATGACGAGTGAGCGCAGCAGTTGACCCTCCAAGCGCTGCAAGGCGATGAGCGGTATGGCTATGTCCACGACAAGAGCCAGCCGCAGTGGGAAGCAGAATTGATCGACCCGGAGAGCAAATTCGTCGTGTCCCACATGCAGGGCAGGCGAGATGAGATGTTGATTCGCCGCTTATTAGAGGATGGAGCCAGCCGCCTGGGAAATGGCCAGCAAGTAGTCTTGTTCAGCGATGGGGATGCCAGCTACGCCAGGGTGTTCCCGGAGACATTCGGACAGGCGTATCGCCCCCGTCGGCAGGGCAACCGGGGTCGCCTTCCTGCGTTTCGGTATCGCATCCCGCGCACCCTGGCTCATGTTCAGGTCATCAAGCACCGTCAGGGAAGTCGGGTTGTGAACACCGACATCCGTTACACGCATGGCTCTCGTGCTCTGGTTCATCAGACCCTGCGCCATCTGGACTACACCAAACCCAACACATCGATCATTGAGCGCCGCAATGGCACGGCTCGTCGCATGAGCGCTCATCAGGTGCGACGCTGGCTGGCTTTCTCTCGTCGCTCCGATACCAAAATCGCTCTTGGCTGGTGGGGGGTCACTGTTTACAATTGGTGCCGCTCCCATCGCTCGTTGCGGCAGCCTTTGCCTGAGCCTCAGGGTAAAAAAAGTTCGAACCTCAGACACCCGCGATGGCGCTGGGGCTTACCGATTGCATTTGGTCAATCCGAGACCTTCTCCTCACCCCTGTCTTCTCAACAGGCGGTCGGAGATAATCTCACATGACTACCCAGTTTTGTTGGTCGTCCACAAAAGCTGATGTTGCTTGCCGATGATCTCGCAAGCTATAATCCCGCGCGAAAACCCACGATGAAGATGGAGAAAACGGATGATCGATGTAAACGAACTGCGCCGGGGGGTCACATTTACTAGAGATGGTGAATTGTTTCGGGTATTAGAATACTCGCATAACAAACCAGGGCGCGGCAAAGCAACTATTCGGGTTCAAGTTCGCAATTTACGAACAGGCACAACACGCGAGTTGACGTTCAATTCTGGTGAACGTGTTGAAGATATGCGGCTTGAGACTCGCACGGTAGAGTATCTGTATGACGACGGTGAGTTTCTAAACTTCATGGATATCGAGTCGTATGAACAACCTCAGGTCAGAACAGATGTCTTCGGTAGCGATGTCAAGTTTCTGATAGAAAATCTTCAGCTCAAACTCTCATCGTATGAAGGTGAGATCATTGACTACGAGCTTCCCACGACCGTTGAGCATGAAGTAACTGAGTCGGAAATGGCAGTTGCAGGAGATACTGCGACTGGTGCTACCAAACAGGTCACCACACAGACGGGATTAAGAGTTACAACGCCCTTGTTTGTTGCGGTCGGCGATGTGATTCGTGTGGATACGCGGACTGGTGAGTACCTCACGCGGGTCTAGCGAGAAACTCCACATCTCGACTTATTCATGGCACAGGTGATAAACGTTTCCCCTACAAGGGGGCAGTCACAATGAGAACTCCTGC
>JAHEME010000607.1 GCA_024643825.1 Chloroflexota bacterium
TGAAGAACTGACGGGTTGGATTTGCTCCTGTTCACTCATCACGCAGGGGATCGTACCGCACTCTGGCAGGAGAAGCACCCCATGATGAGCCAGAGCTTGCGCCTAAAATGAAATCTCATCCAGATCGTCCAGCGAAAAATCGACCGCACCGCCGGGTTCAAACTCGCCGGGGTCGGCGGCGGTCTCGCGGATCGTTCCCGCCTCCGTCCCACGATCACACAGCGAGCGATACACACAGTAGCTGCACAGATCGTGATCGTCGGTGAGAGGCCAAGTTTCCTGATCGAATCCAAGGATTTCCGCGATCAATCCCTCAAGGTACGTGCGTGTATGTTCGTGCTGGGCCTGATCGTATGCGAAGACCTCCGGGCGTCCCGGCTCGTTGGCGAACCAGTAGATCAGGCTGATCTGCTCCGGGGCGAGAGAGCCGCCAAACAGGAACGCACCCGCTTCTGCCAGCACAAACGGGTAGATGCGCGATTGCAGACGGGCCGCCAGGGTACGCCGATCCGGGCGATAGCGGGTGGTCTTCCAATCGACGATCACCGCACGCTCACCGGGGTCTATCGCCAGCACGTCGAAGCGGGCCAGAAGCCGCTGATCGAGCATGGGCGTCGAAAGCTGTACTTCCGGCTGGCGGAATGTGTTCGGTAGACCCTTCAGCGGATCGCTGGCTAGATAGTTTTCCCACCACTCCCGCAGCAGGTCATCGGCGGGCGTGAGCTTTTCGGCATCCAACCCCAGCAGGTGACGCTGGATCAACAGGTGAAACTGCGATCCCTGCTCGACGAAGTGTTCGTGCTCTTCGATGGGTTCTGATTCGGCGGCAGGCCAACGCTGGTCGAGTACGTATCGAAGCTGAAACCGCCGCTGGCAGTCTACGTAATCCTGCAAACTGTTCTGGCTGAACTGGAATACGGGAGAGAGTCCCTCCCGGCCTGATGGGGTCGGAGTCGGAATCGTGCGCGCCTCTACCGCACGCTGCCAGTGATCGAAGGGGCCTTTGTCCGTCATGCCTGCTGCTCCTTCTTCCAATACGCGCTCAAGGCCATCAATGCCCGTGCCGCTTCGTTTTTGCGGCCCTGATCGTAGAAGCGACCCATGTTCCAGGTGATCACCAGATCGCGACGCGCGCGGGTGATCCCCACATACAGCAGGCGGAGCCGTTCCCCTGCGTACTCAATACGTGCCTCGCGCGAGGCTTCGCCTTCGGCATACATGTCGGAACGATCCGTCATCGCCAATTCTGCCTGCGCCCGCGCCTCTGCCTGAATGTTCAGCTCATCACGAATGTACCAGCGTTCCGAGATAAACGAATCACCAGCCACCGCCGCCGGGAAGCTATAGTTGTTGACCGCCATCAGGTAGACGCGATCCCATTCCAGCCCTTTGGCGGCGTGCATCGTGGCGACAGTGACGACGCCCTTGCGAGGCTCGTACCCCGTCGATGCGTCCTCCAGCCCCAGAAATCGCCGCTGGTTCTGGGCGATCAGGCGGAGTTCCCCGGCCAGTTCAGGAAGCCGATATTCGGGATTATTCTCTGCGATCCCGCGAAGTACCAGCGCCATCTTGTGCGCCAACGCGAGGTCGGCGGCATCATCGAAGAGGTCTTGCGAGATCGTCAAGACTAACTGATCGACGGGCAGATCGCTGGCGAGCAGCCACAGCCGCACGCTCTCTCGGAAATCGCGCAGCAGCGCGGCGCTATCGGCTTCGACTTCGGCACTCAAGGTAGCGAATAAATCTTCTTCAAGGCCAGGCCACAAGAAGGTTTCGGTGGTCCTGATCTTTTCCAGCGACCGCTTCACCCCATCACGGGAGACCAGCGCCTGCTCCTCGTCCGCATGAATGGCCTGCCGATCCCACACAGCATCCCACCACGTCGCATACAGGCGGCCCAGCAAGCGGCTGCTGGTTGGCTCTGCCAGATAATCAAAGACGGCTTGCAAACGGCCTGCGGCATCCCGCGTAGCGGTGGTGCTGCGCAGGAGTTCTTCGTATTCGATGCCGCGTTCCTTGAGTTCCTCCGCTACTTTGAAGCCCCGGCTGTTTTCGGGTACGAGCACCGCGACCGTCCATTCCTTGTGATCGGGAATCCACTTTTGCAGCGACCCGACGACACGTTCAATCTCCTTCTCTGGCGTCATGTTCATCTCTGGCTCCCAATCCAGATAGATGAACCCATCGGCGGGGTTGGGCTGCGGATCGCCCGGTGCGGTGGGGATGATGCGCTGCTCGTAAAAGGTATGATGCAGATGCGGGATCAGTTCGTCGTGGGCCGCCCACTCGACCAGATGGTTCGCCATACGGATGATGCCCGACGACGAACGCCCCGACTCATGGAGGGGGCGATCCATCACCTCCGGCTCCTTGAGGAACTGCCGCAGGAAGTTAGAATCGGCGGTGGTGAACGTAGTGTAGATCGCCTGATTTGGGTCGCCCACGCGCACCCAGTTGCGGTCAGCGGAGAGCATCCGCAGCATGTCGTTCTGAAGGTTGCTGGAATCCTGTGACTCGTCTTCCAGAATGTACGGCCAGCGGTTCTGAAGACGCTCCAGAAACTGCGAATCGGCGTTCAGGGCTTCCATCGCCAACCGCACCAGATCATCAAAGTCCACGGCCCCGCGATAGCTCAGGCTGCGCTGGTAGTCTTCATAAATCTCTGCACCAATATGCGCCAGCGGCAGGTCGCGCGGGGCGGCATTCAGACGAGCACGGAGTTCGGCTGGTTCCCAGCGGTTATCCTTGCCCAGCTTGATGATCTCGCGGGCGATGTCTTCGACCAACTGCGGGCCATCATTGCGTAGTCGATAGCGCAGTTGATCCGCGTCATCGACCATCGCCGCGTCAAGGTAGCCC
>JAHEME010000608.1 GCA_024643825.1 Chloroflexota bacterium
GAGCTACGCCGCGCGTCTCACCGAGCACCTCGGCGGGGCGCGCATCTACCTCAAGCGCGAAGACCTCAACCATACCGGCGCACATAAGATCAACAATGCGCTGGGGCAGGCGCTCCTCGCACAGCGTATGGGCAAGCACCGCATCGTCGCCGAGACGGGCGCAGGCCAGCACGGGGTCGCCAGTGCCACAGCTTCGGCGCTGCTGGGCCTCGAATGTCATGTGTACATGGGCAGCGTCGATATGGCTCGCCAGCAGCCCAACGTCTTCCGTATGAAGTTGCTGGGCGCGGAGGTCATCCCCGTCGAAAGCGGCAGCAAGACACTCAAAGATGCGATCAATGAGGCTATTCGGGATTGGGTCACCAATGTTGAGTCGACTCATTACTTGCTTGGCTCGGCGCTGGGGCCGCATCCTTACCCGATGCTGGTGCGCGACTTTCAGAGCACCATCGGCATCGAAGCCCGCCAGCAGATGCTCGATCAGGCCGGGCGTTTGCCCGATACCTGCGTGGCCTGTGTGGGCGGCGGCAGCAACGCCATCGGATTATTCCACGCCTTCCGCGATGACGAGGATGTGGCCCTGATCGGCGTGGAGGCCGGCGGGCATGGAATCGACTCCGGTGAACACGCCTCGCGTTTCGCCGATCCATCCCTGGGGCGGCCCGGCGTGCTGCATGGGACTCGATCTTTTGTGATGCAGGATGCCGACGGGCAGATCGCACTGACGCACAGCGTTTCCGCCGGGCTGGATTACGCCTCCGTTGGCCCGGAACATTCCTATCTGCGCGAGATCGAACGCGCCTTTTACACCTACGCCACCGATGACGAGGCGCTGGAAGCCTTCCATACTCTAAGCAGGATGGAGGGAATCATCCCCGCGCTGGAAAGCGCGCACGCCGTCGCCGAAGCGATCAAGCGCGCACCCACTATGCCGAGAGATTCAATCCTGCTGATCAACCTCTCCGGTCGTGGAGACAAAGACCTCGATACCGTGATGAGTGAATTGGCTGAATAGCGATTCGGAATGCGCCGCGATCCTTTTTGCACACGAAATGAGTTTGGCTAATGACAGATAGCATCCGCACCGAAACCGGACTTGAATCCCTTGCCACGATGTTCGCAAAAACCGTGTCACAAAAAAGGGCCGCCTTCCTGCCCTACTTCCCCATTGGCTACCCGACCTACGATGACTCGCTTGATGCCATCGTTGCCATGTCTGAAGCGGGAGTCGATGGCTTCGAGATCGGGATGCCCTTCAGCGATCCGCTGGCAGATGGCCCGACCATTCAGGCGGCTACCCAGGTCGCGCTGGAGAACGGGATCACGGTCAAATTGTGCCTGCAAGCCGTGCGCGAACTACGGTCGCGGGGTGTGCATCAGCCCATGCTGCTGATGGGCTATCTGAACCCGCTGCTGGCCTACGGCCCGGAATCGTTTGTGCAGGATGCAAAAGCCGCCGGAGCCGATGGCTTCATCATTCCCGACCTACCACCAGAAGAAGCAGGCATCTTCGCCGATTTGTGCTCAGAAGCGGGGTTGGCTCTGATATTCTTCCTCGCTCCGACGAGCACCGAAGACCGAATCAGCCTTGTTTCCGAGCGTGCGACGGGCTTCATTTACGTTGTGTCACTCACCGGAGTCACAGGCGCCCGCACCGATTTGCCCGCCGGATTGACCGAGTTTATCGCCCGTGTGCGCAGCAAAACGAGCAAGCCGCTGGTACTGGGATTCGGCATCAGCACGCCCGATCATGCGCGCCTGATGAACGGTCTGGTCGATGGCTTCATTGTTGGTAGCGCGCTGGTCAGAGCTGGTCGCGAAGGGACGCCGCAGGTACGAATGTTGGCCTCCTCCTTGCGTGAAGCGTTAGACTAGGCGCGTTCGCCCTCACCCCCGGAGATTGTTTTATGGAGAATGTTCTCACTCCGCTGCTCGATCAACTGCTCACGCTGCCGGCCCTGTACGATCCCAAACTATCCCCTGATGGGCGCTGGGTGGCGTTCACCTGGTATCGTGTTCACGAAAAAGCGGACGTGTTCGCTGTGCCCACCGATGGGTCAACGCGGCCCCTCGCGCTGACGCACACCCCAGAATTTACCGAGATAGTGAGTTGGTCACCCGATTCCCGCAGCGTGGTAGTGATGGAAGATCACGACGGCGATGAGCGTGCGCGGCTGTTCCGTGTGACGTTCGATGCCCCGGAGGTGATGATCCCTCTCACAGAAGATCATCCACCTTTTTTTGTCCGGGGAGGCAGGCTGCACCCGGATGGACACACCCTGTTCTACGGGATGAACTATGATGTGGAAGCAGGCAAAGAAATCGAGTCGACGTGGATTTATCGCCACGATCTACAAACAGGCGAACGTACCCCCATCGGCAAACCCGCACGCCCGTTTTCTGCGGTTCCGCACCTGAACAAACAGGGCACGCACCTGATCTATACCCGGCGCGACTATCATCCGTCCGGCACACAGATACACCTGATCGACCTCGCCAGCGGCGATGACCGCGAAATCCTCCACTTTGGCGAGAAGGCCAGGGTGTTCGCACACTGGTTAACAGATGGCGAGCATGTCGCCTTTCTGAGCGAAGCCACCGAGCGAGGGAAGTCACAGGATCACCTCAGCCTGGGTGTGGTTCGCCTCGCCGATGGGGCCATCCGCTGGCTGATCGACGACCCGAACCGAGCGCTGGAAACGCTCCGCGTCTCTCCCGATGGGCCGATCCTCGTCGATGAGATTCGGGACGCACAGCATAACGTCTCCGCCATCGATCCTGACACGGGCATCGAGACGCGCTTCCCTCAGATTGCGGGAAACCTCGTCCCCTTTGGGCG
>JAHEME010000609.1 GCA_024643825.1 Chloroflexota bacterium
ATCTCGCTCTTGACGTATACTTCGCCACCCAGCCGGGTGATGATCCGATCTACAATGGATAGCCCCAGCCCATACCCGGTGACTCGCTGCTCACTGAGGCGGGTGTAGATGGTGAACACGCGCGCCTGATCTTCGACGCTGATCCCTTCGCCATTATCCGCCACCCAGAATCGAACCGAGCCATCCGGTTGGGCTTCCCCGCCCAGTTCCAGGTGAGGGGGATGCCCGCCATACTTGATCCCATTGCTGATATAGTTCATCCATACTTCTTCGAGCCACGGGGCGTAGCTCACCAGGGTCGGCCATGTATCCGGCATACTGATCGTGGCCTTATGCTGCGTGATCACATCCGCCAACCGTTCCTTCACGGCGCTGATCACCGCTGGGATATCGACGATATCCTGTGGCACCTCATTCACTTCGCGGATGGTGGAGAGCAGCAGCAGTTCATCCACAATGGAGTTCGCCTTGAGCGCCGACTGGGACATTCGTTCCAGCGATCTGCGTACTTCTTCCTCTGAATACTCCGAGTAGTCATCAAGCAGCATCTGGGCAAAGCTGTAAAGGTTTCCCACCGGGTTGCGGACATCATGGGAAACAGTGTGCGCAAAGGCATTCAGTTCGCGGATCACCTCTTCGCGTTCTTCTTCCGCCCGTTTGCGCTCTGTGATATCCATCGAGAGCAGAAAAATCCCTTCGTCAATAGGTTCGGCACTAAACACAAACCATCCGGTCGAGCCATTTGCACCTGATAGCTCGCTCTCGGCGCGATAGGGTGTGCGTTCCTTCATGCACCGTTGAAGGGCAGCAAACAACTCGGTGTTTTCCATCCCGGGATACACATCCATGATGGTTGTACCAATCATCGCTTCCCGTTCACGCTGGCTGTGCTGGGCGGCGGCATCGTTGGCATACACAATACACCAGTCAAAACCAATGATCTGGCATCCCTCCAGCATGCTATCCAGCGTGCGGCGCAGGCGTTCTTCGCTCTGTCTCAGTTCCTGATCGACCTGGTGCTTATACAACGCCATCATGACAGCTACATGCAGATCCTGATTGTCGATGGGCTTGATCACATACCCGAACGGGCCTGTGATCTGGGCACGCCGAAGGGTCGTATCATCGGCAAAGGCCGTCACATAGATGACCGGAATATCATATTGTTTCCGAATTAAGGCGGCAGTCTCAATGCCATCCAGTTCACCCGCCAGTTGAATATCCATCAGGATCAGGTCGGGCTGCGCCTCGTTCACCTGCTTCACGGCATCCTCGCCAAACCGCACTTTGGCCTGAATGTCGTATCCCAATTCCTCCAACTGGCGCTGAAGAGCCAGCGCAACGATGCTCTCATCTTCTACAATCAGAAGTCGTTTCTTTTCCACCAACTACTCTCCTATACCTTTGCCGGGGTTTCCAAATACCAGTGTAAACTCTGTTCCCCCGGTGTTCCGCATCTCAATAGTTCCATTAATCTGCTCAACCAGTGTCGTCACAACCGTCATCCCCAGTGACTCCGTCTCACGATAGTTCATCTCGGCGGGGAACCCGATGCCGTTATCCCGCACAATCAATGTGACCTGATGATCATCCGATGAACTGGTCACAAGCTCAACCGAGATCGTGCCCGCACGCCCGTCAGGAAACGCATGCTTCAGTGCATTCGAGATCAGTTCGTTGATGATCAGGCCGCAGGGGATGGCGATATCGATGTTCAAGAACACGCTGCTGAGTTTCAGATCAAGCGTGACAAGCTCCCGGTTAATCTCGTACGATTGCAGCAAGAACGTGATCAACCCACGCAAGTAGTCGCCAAAATCGACATAGCTCAGATCGGGCGTTTGATACAGCCGCTCATGAACCAGCGCCATCGATTTGACCCGGCCTCGGCTCTCCTGAAGCATTGTGCGCAGGGCTTCGTCCGCGCTCCGCCTGACCTGAAGGTCGAGCAGGCTGGCGATGATTTGCAGATTGTTCTTTACCCGGTGGTGAATTTCCCGCAGCAGCACTTCCTTCTCTTTGAGCGCCTGCCGGATGCGTTCCTCATCCGCCGTGCGCTGCGTGATGTCGATGAATGAACCCATCAGGCGCATTGGCTGGCCCTGTTCATCAAAGACCGCATTGGATGCCAACTGCGCGATCCGCTGGCTTCCATCCCGTCGATGGACTTCTACTTCTCCCAGCCACTGCCCGGAACTTACCAGTTCCTCCGTGATCTGGCCGGATTCTCCCATTGGCGTCCACAATTCGGTGGTTGGAATACCCAGCGCATCTTCCCGACTGGGAACCCCCCACATCTCAAGGAAGGAGTCATTGACATACACCAGCTTCCCATCCATGTTTGCCATCGCAATCGCGCTGATCGAAGTCGCAATCGCCTTTTCTTTGATGGCAAGTTCGGCCTCGGCAGCCTTGCGGTCGGTGATGTCAACCACTG
The DNA here is from genome assembly GCA_024643825.1 of Chloroflexota bacterium. GTDB lineage: Bacteria > Chloroflexota > Anaerolineae > Aggregatilineales > UBA3940 > JAHEME01. The sequence continues at coordinate 2,438 of JAHEME010000609.1, forward strand.
AGAAGATGGCTCGTTCCCAGGTGTCTTCATACCCTGGCGAGACGGTTAGATCCGTCATGACATGCAACGCCTTACCTCGTAAGGTCTTGACCTCAAACTCGGCGTGCAGGGACGTTCTGCCGCTGGCGATTGCGATCATCTCTTCTTTCAGATTGTTGAGCGCACCTGCTCCCCACAGTCGATTCATATTGGCGAACAACTCTTCTGTCGTTTCGACTTCCAGCATGTCGAGTGTCGGCTGGTTGACGCGCACGAGCTTGATCATGGGAGCTGCTGCAAGGATCGCCTCTGGATGTTCGTCCAGATACGCGCGAACATCGGTTACACCGGATGCTTGCAGCCCATCCAAATAGGCTTTCAGTTCGGAGCAATCCTGCTCCCACAACGACACGCTGGTAGTCT
>JAHEME010000059.1 GCA_024643825.1 Chloroflexota bacterium
ACGGAGCCTGCGGCGCACCACGCTGCTGCTCTACGCATCTCACAGAGTTCAGCCCGATCTCGATTAAGATGGCAAAAGCGCAGGGGATTTCCCTGAATCCTTCTGAGATCACCGGGATGTGCGGACGTCTTCGCTGCTGCCTGATCTATGAATATGAGCAGTACCTGGAAGCCAAGAAGCACCTGCCGCGCATCGGCAAGCAGATCGGAACCCCACATGGGCCGGGGAAGGTGATCGGACTCAACCCGCTGGCGGAGATGGCGACTGTGGTTGTTGATGACACACGCTATACCCTGCACCGTGAAGAATTGATCCCATTGGATCAGCTTCAAGCGCTAAAAGAGAAGTCAGCGATGGGCTGCACGCGCGAAGGAAGCGGCCCTTGCGAATGTGGCGCGCGCGTCCGAGGGGAGACACAAGAGCAGAAAACGGTATCCCCACCCGTGGCAGAAACGCCAGCGGCTCCATCCGCCAGAGCAGAAACGCCCGACCAACCTCAAGCGAAGGTAGAACAGCAGGGAAGCCGACGCAGGAATCGCTCTGGACGGTCACGGCGAGGCCGTGGTCGCAAGCCGAATTCTGACCAGAATCAGAAGAAAGATAGTTAACTTTCATCTTCACGCCCCTGTTTCCTATTGCGAAATGGGGGCGCTTATTTTCCCTATCATAAGGAGATTGCCCATGAGCATCAATTTTCATGAAGAGGCGGTCGCCCTGCTACCCAGAATGGTAGAAGTGCGCCGTGACCTTCACCGCCACCCAGAACTGGCGTTTCAGGAAGTCCGAACCGCTGGTATCGTAGCTTCTACCCTCACAGAGCTGGGACTGGAAGTACAGACAGGCATCGGCAAGACGGGTGTGATCGGTTTGCTGGAAGGCGATCACGAAGGGCCGACGCTGCTGGTGCGTGCGGATATGGATGCGCTGCCCATTCTAGAAGCCAATGAGACGGATTACATCTCTGGCGAGGCCGGGAAGATGCACGCATGTGGGCATGATGGACACACATCGATTGGCCTGGCAGTAGCCCGGATGCTAAACGAACGTCGTTCCGACATTCATGGGCGGGTGAAGTTTGTATTTCAGCCAGCGGAAGAGATCGGTCAGGGCGCAAAAGCGATGATTGATGATGGCGCACTCGAAGGCCCGCGCCCGGACTTCAGCATTGGTCTGCATCTATGGAATGATATGCCTGTGGGTAAAGTGGCTGTAACGGCTGGGGCGTGCATGTCTGCCGCAGACATCTGGCAATGCACGATTACAGGATCAGGTGGACACGGCGCACAACCGGATAAGACCATCGATCCGATTGTGGCTGCCTCCCAGATCGTCACCGCTGTGCAATCGATTGTGAGCCGCAATGTCGATCCGCTGGATACCGCCGTAGTGACCATTGGGGCCATTCATGGCGGGGATGCCTTCAACGTGATTCCCCCCACGGCAGAGATCAAGGGAACAATTCGTACGTATCGTAAAGAAACCAAGCAAATGGTTCATCAGCGCATCCGCGAAATCTGCGAAGGAATTGCACAGGCGATGGGCTGCGAAGCGAAAGTCGAGATCATCTCGATGACAATCGCCGTCGATAATGACGCGGCGATTTCAGACCGCATCGCTGGAATCGCCGCCGGACTGGTTGGGGAAGAAAACGTAATCCGCGATGAGCGAACGATGGGATCAGAAGACGTATCCCTGTTCATGGATGACATCCCCGGATGCTACTTTTTTGTAGGCTCTGCCAACGCAGAACGCGGGCTGAATTATCCACATCATCACCCCCAGTTTGATGTAGATGAAGCGGCTTTTCCCATTGCTGCAGCCCTGTTAGCGGAAGCCGCTGCGAGTTTTGTGATTCCAGAAAATTAGCGAATCTACAGCCTGGGGAAGATCGTTCGTTTCCCCAGGCTTCGTTTTCCTCTTCTCCTCCAATTTCATCGGCACAGAAACTATGATGATAGGGATTCTCCGATCATTTGACTTTGTTTCATTGCTAAGTTATAATTTAGGTAATCCTAAATTACATTCGAGAGGAGAACCTATGCCTGACAATTTGCTATTCCGAATCCTGTTTGCCGTTCTTTTCCTGGGTGCTTTTGTACTGGTTGCTTACTATCGGCGGAAGGCGGAACCTGCCGGAGGTCAAGTTTCTCGCGAAACAGCGCGTACTCAAGAAGGTGGATTGATCTATTATGCGCTGCGGATTCTGGGGCTGTTCCTCTGGCTTGGCCCTCTGGTCTATATTGCTGCCCCTCGCTTGCTACAATGGGCATCGGTGTCGCTACCCACATGGGCACGTTGGGCTGGCGTGGTGCTGATGCTCATACTCATGGGAGGAATCTCATGGGCACAGAATAGTCTAGGGAACAATGTCTCTAAAACGGTCGCGACCAAAGAGGAGCACATCCTGATCACCGCTGGGCCTTATCGCTGGATTCGGCATCCCTTATATACGCTGGGAATTCTGTTCTTCGTCGCTCTTAGTTTGATTTCTGCCACATGGTACTTCGCTGTCGTGATGCTTGTTAGCGCGGTTCCACTGCTGGCCCGCACTCGCCAGGAAGAGGCCATGCTGATCGCTCGTTTTGGCGATCAGTATCGGGACTATATGAAACACACCGGGCGCTTCCTCCCGAAGTTTGGATAAGCCCTCCCATCTTCCGAATCCCTGCCGATCTTTCGACCGCGCAGGGACTTTCTTTTTGTGTACGCTTCCGTTTTAGGGTTTACTGGATGTCATTCACCAAACTTGCGCAGGGGATCATCACAGTATGGTCAAACTGATCGTCTTGTTCCGTGCTGGAAAACGTAAACCAGACTACGAGGAACGCTACAACAACTTTCTGATGTCGCTGGAAAGACTGCCAGGAATTCGCAAAAAGGTAGTGAACAACGTGTATTCCGGGCCTAATGGCCTGGTCCCCTTCCGTGAAGTGATCGAAGTGTTTTTTGATGACCGAACCGCACTGGAACACGCTCTGATTTCAGCCCCCGGAATTCAAGCAGGAGAAGCTCTGGTTGCCTTTGCGGGGCCTGATGCCGTGACGTTGTTTGCAGAAACGATGGAAGAAGGCTTTGACTCTGACTCCGTTGGCTAACCTCTCTCTGAAAACCCTATGATTTCGATTTGGCGACGGGTTGCAGATTCTCGTCTTGGTCAGGGACTGGGGATCGGTGCAGTGGTTTCGAGCATCGTACTGACTGCCATTCATCCTGTCACGTTTGGGCTACTTCCCGCTACCCCGGATGGATTGCTGCACCTGTATCGTCTGGTGGCATTCGATCACGCGATCCAGCATGGCGATCCGTGGCCGCGCTATCTGCCGGGATTCCTTTTTGGCTATGGCGCACCCGTGTTCAACTATTACGCCCCGCTTTCTTTGTATCTTCCCGAAGGGCTGCACCTGCTGGGTTTGCGCTTCCTCGATGCGCTGTTAGTTGGCATGATCCTATTTACGCTGCTAGGGGCGTTCGGTGCTTACCTAGTGGGGCGATCCTGGTTGGGGCCGGTCGCTGGTATCGTAACCGCAGCAGCATATACCTACGCGCCCTTCGTGCTGTACGATTGGCCTCGGCGCGGAGCGGTCGCGGAGTTTGCCGCACTTGCGCTGTTTCCCTGGGCATTGTGGGCCTTCTGGCGGCTGGCGCGGCTTGGGCACAGACGTGACCTGCTTGCGGCGGTGTTCTTTCTGAATGCGTTAATTCTGACTCACAACATCACCGCATTGTATGGTCTGGCTATCCTGATTGTGATCTGCGTTTATCTGTGGTGGACGAGTCCCGATCCACGTCGGGCCTTCGTGCGGCTGGGGTTGGCTGGTGTGCTCGGTCTGGGGATTACCCTGTTCTTCTGGCTGCCCGCCCTCGCTGAGACCGGATATGTGCATATTGAGCGTGTCAGCTATGGAGTCGCCAACCTCGATTTTCACAACAACTTTCAATCTCTGTTAGAGACGTTTGCCCCTCCGATGACGGCTGACCTGACTCAGCTTCATCCGCCAGTTCCCAGGCCGCTGGGGTGGGTTCAAATCTTCCTTGCTGGGTGCAGCGCAGCTATGATCTTGTGGCCGGGAGTCCTGCGGCGTGACGAGCAGAAACGTCTGCGTGGCTGGCTGATCATCTTCAGCGGATTGATCGTCCTGCTGCTGTTTTTCACCGTGCGAGCTTCCACTCCTCTCTGGGAAGTTATCCCCCTGATGCATTACATTCAATTCCCCTGGCGGCTGCTGGGGCCTATCAGCCTGCTGCTTGCGATTCTGGCGGGGATGGGCGCAGTTCTGATCGCGCGGGAAATCCCCTGGGTTGCGGGTCAGATCGCGTGGGTGGCTCTCTGTGCTGCTGCTATGATGATCTATGCTCTACCCTGGTTGTACGGCGCATATGTTCCTGACCCTCCAGCGCAGACGATTGTTGATGCACAGAATTTTGAGCGTCAGACGGGCTGGCTCGCGGGAACGGCTGCCGGAGAATATGTACCAATCTGGACAACGGAACTACCAGATACAAACCGCCTCTTAGGTTTGTATGCCGAGGGTGATGTCATCCCACGATTGCAACCGAATCCGGCAGTCACTGTAAGAGATGCTTCGTGGCAGGCCAAGGGAGGGACGATCTCGCTGCAAGCAGAAAGCGAAACCACGCTCGTCTTTGACTGGCTGTACTTCCCCGGCTGGTGGGCGCAGATCGATGGCACGGCGATGGAGGTAGCCCCAACTACACCTCAGGGATTTGTAAGTGTGATGGTTCCACCAGGCGATCATACGATACAGATAGGCTTTGGGCCTACGCCGCTACGATTGGGAGCCATGATCGCCAGTAGCGTGTTCGGATTCTTAGCAATCATTGCGTTGATTTTTCTCCCCACCCATACCTGGCCTGGATTGCCGAGCGACATTCCCAGAACTTCCCTTCCGGTAGGCGCGATCCTGCTGGCGGTGGGGGTTGCCTCGCTGCTGGTGCTGGGGGGCAAGATGTGGTTGGTCGATGATGCGCAGACGGCTTTCAAGCGGGCACGTTTTGCTGCAGGCATCGAAGAGGGGCTGCAAACCACGATCCTTGCGAGCTTCAATCACACAATCACCCTGCTCGGTTACGATCTCACACCGCGTCCGGTAGTCTCTGGTCGGGATGTGCACCTAGCGTTGTACTGGCGATTGGATGGAGCTACACCCGTCGAGGATTATTCCAGCATCGTTTACCTGCGGGATGCGGAAGGCAATGTGCTCCAGCAGATCGGGTCACAGCATCCGGGCGACTTACCCACCAGCCAATGGTTCCAGAATTCCTATGTGCAGGAACGACTAACGCTCACGATCCCCGCTGGAACGCCGCCCGGCTCCTATACACTGGATGCTGCTCTGTATTCCCATGAAAGTGAGCGCAATCTGGATGTATTTGACTCCGCTGGGAACCCTACAGGGGTGCTGGCGAATCTGGGAATGCTGGAGGTTCTCAGGCCCGGACACCCGGCACGCATTCCCATGCCAGAGACAGCGACCAGCGTCGATCTGGGATTGAATGAATTCGTGACGCTGCGTTGGGTCAATGGTCTCCCGGAAGAGGCAGAGGTAGGGCAGCCTATATCTGTATTCTGGGTATGGCGTGCAACAGAGCAGCCATTAGGGGATACCCGGGTACAAATCGTATGGCGTGGCTCTAACGGTGAGATAGTCGCCACCTCTGCGATTCTGCCCCTGGTCAATGGATACCCTACCAGCCAATGGGAGAAGCGTGATAGTTGGCGAGGGGTTCATGTCGTGACAGTTCCGGGCAGGCTGGTGGCTGGCGAATACACGGTTGGCGTGTGGCTGGTCGATGAACAGGGCCTCCCCTTTGGGAACATCGCGCATGTGAGCACAATGCAAGTCACAACCCCGGAACGGACATTTCGCGCGCCTCGCAGTACGTTTAGCGTGGATAGCGTGTGGCAAAATCAGATCCATCTAACGGGCTATGATGTGACCAGCACACGGGTCGCACGGGGGGATGCACTGAAGATGATGCTAACCTGGCAGCCGCAGAGCGATGTGAGCCAGAATCTAACCGCTTTTGTGCATATCGTAGACGATGCTGGGAACATCGTAGCCCAGCAGGATCAGATTCCCGTGCTGGGCACGCGCCCCACGACAGGGTGGGCCCCCGGCGAATTTATCAGCGACACGGTGCAGGTGTATATCGATCCCGGTGTGCCGCCGGGAAGTTACCGTGTGAGAATCGGCTGGTACGATCCGATCACGGGGGGGCGCATTTTGTTGGCAGATGGCGCGGAGTTCTGGCTTCTGCCACAGGGGATCGTGATCAACTAGCCGTTACCTCGTGGTAGATTTCCACGACGCGATCCACCAGGTGGCTCCAGGATAGCTGTTCGGCATGCGCCCTGGCTGCCTTCCCCATGCGAGCACGCAGAGCACTATCGCCAAGAATCTTTATCAGCGCATCTGCCGCTGCCTGCGGATCGTTTTGCGGTACGAGAAAACCGGTTTCGCCATCTACAATGGCTTCGGTTGCACCGCAGTTCAATGTCCCGATGGCGGGTGTCCCCGCCGCTTCCGCCTCCAGATAGACAAATCCCAACCCCTCAAAGCTGCTGCCCTGATTTACAGAGGGGAGGATGAACACATCTGACTGCTGATACCATGCGATCAGACCGCCATACGGGGGAAGCTGTCCTAGAAAATGGACGTATTCCTCGATGCCAAGCTCCTCCGCGCGGTGTCGCAAGCGTTCTACGAAGGCGGGCGATCCGTGCAAGTTGCCCGCCATCGCATAATGTAGAGTCGGAAATTTCTCCCGTGCGATGGCGACGGCTTCCAACGCGATATGCTGGCCTTTGCGCTGCTTCACTGCCCCCACACTGAATACGACTGGCTCCTGCCCGATCCATGCGGGCATCTTTGCTTCGACGGGTTGTGCGAACGGCTCCGGGTGAACGCCGCCGGGAAGAACTTCTACGTTCGGGAGTGTAATCAACTGGGCCATCCAATCCCGCGTGAAGGCGCTGATGCTGAGGATACGATCCGCTTGCCGGAACGCAGGCGCGAACAGCACACGCTGCGTTCGGCTCTCTAACGGGCGAATGGCCCATGTGCCGAAGACCGATAAGATGAACGGGATTCTGCTGGGGCGTGCCCATGCCGTCAGCGGCGCGTAAGGTTCAACGATGCAGTGAACGACATCACACGAACGGATGATTCGACGCAAGGCGGAGGCGTACAGCAGGCTGCGCAACGTGGTGGCGCGCCCAGAAAACAGAGGAGGCAGCACGGGGTGATGCTCAACCCCTTCCAAGCGTGGGTCAAGTTCGTTGCGAGCCGTGACCAGTACAGGCTCGATGCCGCGTTCGCGTACCCCGGCAGCGACTTCGACGGTATAGCGGCCCCAGCCATCTGCCGCAACCGCTTGAGACGAAATATAGCAGACGCGCATCATTGCCCTTCCCTTGTCAGGTCTTCATGGAATTGCAGGATCATGCGGGCACGCGCGGCCCACGAATACGCCTGAACATCCCTTCTGGCGGCTTCAGCAAGCCATATGGCTAAGGAAGGGTCATCATGGAGACGACGCAGCACATCAATCAATGCCGCTGTGTCGGATGGAGGAACGAGCAGTCCGTTTTCTCCATCACGGAGAATCTCCGCTGTAGAAGGTAGATCGGTAGCAACAATGGCGCTTCCCGAAGCCATGTATTCAAACAGCTTCATCGGGGAGGCATAGTAGGCAAAATGCTCGGTCCAGGGGAAGGGCATCGCACAGATATCGAAGGCTCGCAGGTAGCGCGGGACATCAGCAGCAGGCACTTGCCCGGCATACAGAAGAATCTCTTCGGATAGTCCTGCTTCCGCAAAACGGGCGCGCAATGCGCTGATGTACGAATCCGGGCCACCAACGAGGCCTAGCCGCACCTGGGGAGTTCCGCCGTCCTGCGCCAGCGCGATGATCGCATCGACCAGATCGCTCACGCCTTTATCCATACCGAGCGTATGAAAACGCCCCATGTACCCCACGATGAAAGCATCTTGAGGCCACCCGATGGAAGCGCGGCAGTCAGCGCGAGTGGCTGTGAGGGCAAATCGCGCTTCGCGGAAGCCATCGTGAGCTACCAGCAGACGGTTGGATGGTACTCCGAGGGTGAGATAGCGATCTCGCAGATGTTGGGTGATCACCACCCAGCAGCCGATTCGCCGTGCCAGCCAGCGGCGCAGCCACAATCCAATCGTCGTCGCGGGGAAGGTGTGTGCTTCAAAGGCCAGTTGACGTGCCCGGCGCGGCCAGCGTACGGCTATCAGAGCCAGCGATAGGGGATCGCGCGAGTACAGCACATCAGAGGGGTCTGTTTGGGCGATACGACGCAGCAGGACAAGGTTGAACGTCAAGGTAGCCAGCAACGCAGCAAAACGCGTCCAGAGCCGCCCCAGAGGGCGTGGGAGGCGTTCGGCCCAGGGATACACATCAATGCAAGGGACGGTTTCGGAATCGAAGGAATGGGAGACTCCGTAAAAATCGTGGATTTTCGTGACACGAAATTCGGGCTTAGTGTGGCGGTCGGCATACAGTAATGTGACGGTTGCCCCCGTTTGCGAAAAGGCTTCGCACATTTGCACGATTTGATAGGGATGGGCCTTTTCGCTGGGGATGCGCGCATTGGCGATGTAGATCAGCTTCATGGCAGAGACTCCAGCAGACGCTTTCCAAGCGCGGGTTCCGTAAATTCTGCCAGCATTCGGGCGCGACCTGACGCGCCGAGTGCTGCGGCTTGTTCTGGGCTTGCAATGAGTGTTCGGATCGCTTCTGCCAGCGCATCGGCATTGCCGGGAGGGATTGCCACAAGATTGCGGCCCGGCGTGAACATCTCGCGCAGGGCCGGAGTATCGGCTGTGATCGTGGGTTTGCCGAGGGCAAGCATCTGATAGACTTTGTTGGGAACGACGCGGGTGGTTTTCTCGGTCGTGCCGAAAATGCCGAGTGCGATATCGGCGCGGGCTGCTAACGTGGGAAGTTCGGCAGGGGGAACCGAATCGATGAAACGGATGGCGGGAATTTCGAGCGTACCGGCAAGCTGCTGCATGGCAGTGTAGGTTTGCCCGCGCCCGATGATCTCAAAGAGGAGACTGGGCTGTCCTCGCAACTGGTGAGCCGCGTGAAGAATGGTCTCGATGCCGTGCAAGGGAATGTACGTTCCGTAGAACAGGATCAAGATTTCTGCTTTTTTATTGGATTTGAGAGAAGCGGGCGAGAGGCCTCTCGCCCCTACGACTGCGGAATCGTTTTGGAAACGATCAAACCACTCACGGGATGCGCCGACTGGAATCACGCGCATCTTCGAGGCGGGTGCATGGAATTGGGAAGCAAAATAGTCGCGGTGCTGGGCCGTATCTACGAGCGTCCGATGCGCCAGCCGCACCGCCAACCAGTCAAAGAGCCAGTAACGCAGAGCAGAGAGTGACGAGGATTTTGCTACTGCACGGTCGAATACGGCGGAGTCATAGAGCGAGGTAAAGGCGTCGATCACCAGCGTCTTGTGATAGCGTCGGGCAAGCTGCCATGCGCTGAAAGCGAGAGCCTGATTGAACTCTGCCAGCAGGATCACATCACAGGAATCGGCCACGCTCCGAAATTGCTGCGCGAGCGCCTGTGCTCGCTGCCGGGTATTGAGTTTCGTCGAGACGCGGCATTCGACGACCTGCGCGCCATTAAGAGCAAGCCCGCGCCGAAGGATCAGATTGCGCGGGTATTCCGGGTCGTAAGCCCCGAAGTAGCAAATTCGCGGTGTCATGATTGGCCCCCGCGCCGCTTACGGCTGGTTTCTTGGAGGACGGTGACCAATCTATCGATCAACTGATCGAGGTCATACTCGGCGCGGACGCGGACTGCGAGCCGCAATCCCATCGCATGTCGCTGCTCAACCGTTCCATCCAACACGGAGGACAGTTTATCGGCGATTGTCCTCGGGTTCAGATCATCTACCCATAAGGAATCGACATCTGATCCCAACAATGGGAGGAACGTTTCGTTGCGAACGATCACAGGAACGCCGCTTGCCATGCTTTCCAGCACAGCCTTATCTACACCTCCAGTGGGGCATAAATTGACGGTAACGGCTGCCCGCTGGTAGAGGGCCGAAATCTGTTCGTGAGGGACGGGGCCAAGAAACTCCACCTGATCGGCAACGCCTGACTCTCGCGCCAACGTTCGCAACTGCTCCGCGTACAGTTCTCCGTTCTGGGGGGTGGTTCCGCCTGCGATGGCGACGCGCACATCCTCGTATCCGGGGCGGCTGGTTAGCTCGGCGATGGCGGCGATCAACGATTCGTAGTGTTTGATCGGCGAAAGACGACCCACGGCTGCCACCAGTCTACCTGATGGCGGCTGGTCGGCTTCCCGGAAGTGGGAAAGATCGACCCCATGCCCCAATACAATAACTTTCTTGCTGGGCAACGTGAAGCTCTCCGGGGAAGCGGTCAGAATGCGCTTAGCCAACGCATGAACCAATCGGAGTTCAAAGGTGACCTGCCGATGCGTGTACCATTGCACTACT
>JAHEME010000610.1 GCA_024643825.1 Chloroflexota bacterium
CAGCTTCACAGCGATTTTCTTCATGCTGGAAAAGCGATCTACCAGCGTAGATAGATCGCCATCGAACAGAATCTTACCGTGATGGATGACGATCACACGCTTGCACAGCGCTTCCACATCGGCCATGTAGTGGCTGGTCAGCAGCACGGTAGCGCCGTGCCGCTTGTTGTATTCCGCAATGAACCCCCGGATGCGGCGCTGCATCGTCACGTCGAGTCCGATGGTCGGCTCGTCGAGGAACAGGACGCGCGGGCCGTGCAGCAGCGCGGCGCAGATTTCCACCTTCATGCGCTCCCCCAGCGAGAGGTTGCGGACGGGCTTCTTGACCAGATCGCCCAGATCGAGCAGGTCGATAATCTCATCCCGCATCGCGACGAACTGGTCTCGCGGGATGCGATAGATCGCGCGGTTCAGGTCAAACGAGTCGATAGCCGGGATGTCCCACACGAGTTGATTACGCTGCCCCATGATCATCGTCATCTGGCGCAGATAGTCCTTCTCGCGCTTCGATGGCTCGTGCCCCAGCACTGTCACCTCGCCGCCTGTGGGGTACAGCAGCCCGGAGAGCATCTTGAGGGTCGTGGTCTTCCCTGCCCCGTTCGGGCCAAGAAACCCCACGATCTCACCGGGCGCAACGTCAAAGCTAATCGCATCGACGGCTTTGACTTCCTTATACGTGCGCTTCACCAGACTGCGCAGCGCCGCACCGAGGCCACCCTCACGCTCTGGAACCTGATATGTCTTGCTGAGGCCATCGACGTGAATGGCCTGGGATGATGCGTTCATCATTGCGGGTGCTCCTTCGGCGATTGAGGAGGGAGTCAACACAGCCAGAGGAAGAGTTTACCCTGCAAGAGCAGGTCAAGTCTACTCAGTGAGAACCTGCGAAGACACCGCAAGAATCGTCCAGAAACCACACGTTATCCCCCCGTCCAGCGAAATCTTGACTCGATTGCAGATTTCTGGTATCTTTTGGCGAATACATCAACTAGAAAAGACCTTATGAATTCTACTTTGCTGTTTGTCCGCCGTCCTCGTGCTCGCCGCCAGACTTCCTTCCGGAGTCCGGCTTAGTGGCGTTGTGACGCGCGATACCAGCACGTAGTCAGAAACACAACCCGCTTCCGGCCTTCGGAAGCGGGTTTTTATTTTGCCTGATGAGAGGAACAGAAAAGCGTAATGGCGATCAAAGTGGGGATCTATGGAGCAGCAGGCTACACCGGGATCGAGTTAGCCCAACTGCTGGCAGCTCATCCCGAAGCGGAGATTTGCTTTCTCACCTCGGAGAGTTCTGCCGGAAAAACGTTGCAGGAACTCTGGCCGCTGGCCCCTGCATTCCCCCTGAGCCCCAGCATCGATGCCCCGCTGGAAGCGGCGGACTGCATCTTTCTGTGTTTGCCTCACACGCAGTCAGCGCCTCGTGCGGCACAGGCGCTCGCGCAGGGAATTCGGGTCATCGACCTTTCCGCCGATCTGCGGATTGATGACCCCGCCGAGTATGCCCGGTGGTACAAAGTAGCACACCCTGCGCCGGAGCTTCTGCCAGTCCCATATGGCCTTCCTGAGTTGGGGCGTGATCTCCTGGTCGATGCCAGCGTGATCGCAACCCCCGGCTGCTACGCGACTGCCACCCTGCTTGGGCTGGCGCCTTTAGTTCGGGAGGGTCTGATCGCACCCCACACACCGATCATTGTGGATGCCAAGTCGGGGGTTACGGGCGCAGGACGTACGCCGAAGGTGAACACGCTGTTCGCAGAAGTGCAGGGCGATTTCTCCCCCTACAACATTGGGCGGTCTCATCGTCACATTGCAGAAATCGAGCAGGTGCTGGAAGCGGATGGCCTTGCGCCGGGCGGCCTGATCTTTTCACCGCATCTTCTGCCAACCGACCGCGGAATCCTCGCCACAATCTACGTGCAAACCTCTGAACCAGAAGCTGCACAGGCAGCCCTTCGAGAAGCCTACGCCGATGAATCCCTGGTAGAGGTGCTTCCACCCGGCCAACTGGCCACGCTTCGCCATGTTGTCCGAACTCCGAAAGCTGTCCTTTCCATGACAGCGGTGAACGGAATCTTGATTGTAGTTTCCGTGCTCGACAACCTGTTGAAAGGGGCAGCTTCGCAGGCAGTTCAGAACTTCAACCTGATGTGGGGGCTGCCAGAAACGATGGGCCTGATCCCCACACAAGTACCCCAGGAGACTTTATGAGCAAGGCTCCTGTCGTGATCAAGATCAGCGGCGACTATGTGCAGAATCAGGAGCAAATGAACGCACTTGCTGCGGTCATTGCCACATTGCATCAAACAGAAGACTGCCTCCTCATTCATGGGGGCGGACGCGCCATTGATGCATGGCTGGCACGTCTAAACATCACGCCAAAGTTTCACAACGGCCTGCGTGTGACCGACGACACGACGCTGGCGGTAGTCGAAATGGTGCTCTCTGGATCGATCAACAAACATCTCGTCTTTGCGCTGCTGGCACATGGAGTCGATGCGCTGGGGATCAGTGGTGTTGACCGGAAACTGATCGAAGTGCAGCCGCTGAAACCGGAACTTGGTAGGGTTGGCGAGATCGTCCATGTGAAAGGAGAGATCCTGCTTGACCTGTGCGCCCGGCGGATTCTCCCCGTCATCTCGCCGATCTCTGCTGGCCCGGATGGTTCCTACAACGTCAACGCCGATCACGCAGCGGGTGCGGTCTCCTGCGCCGTTGGCGCTTCCCGCATTGTCTTCCTGACGAATGTGCCCGGTGTGCTGGACGGCGCGCAGCTTATCCCACGAATGACACCCGATCAGGCACAGGCCTTGATGGAATCCGAGACGATCAGCGGCGGC
>JAHEME010000611.1 GCA_024643825.1 Chloroflexota bacterium
CCCCCGGCTACAAGGCTCCCCCCGAAACCTCCCCGGAGGAAGCCGCCAGCAATTCCAAGTATGGAGGCCATCGCTGGAACGCCTTTCGCCATGTGGAGGATATTCGTGCCCTGATGATCGAGCACGGAGATGGCTCCAAGCAAATCGCTATCCTGGAAATGGGCTGGACGACCGATCCGGTCAACCCGGCGTATAGCTGGTTTCGCGTCACCGAAGAGGAACAGGCAGACTATTTACAAAGAGCCTACTGGTGGGCGCACGATCACTGGCAACCGTGGATCGGGATCATGACTACGATCTATATCGCTGACCCCTACTGGACACCGGACTATGAGCAGTACTGGTGGGCGATCACACTCCCTAACTGGCCCGATACGCAGGTGCGTCCTGCCTACAATGCGCTGAAACAGCTTCCCGATTGGGGGGCGGAGCTTGTACCCACCGCATCGTCGCAGAATACCAATAACTAACAATTTGACCGTGTAGGTATCAAAATGGGTATAATTATGCGTACTCATTGCTGGATTGGAACCTGAGGTGTTTATGTCGTATATCCTGATTGTTGATGATGATCAAACGATGGCGAAGACGCTGTCTGATATGGTGAAATTGCTGGATTGGGAGACGCAGGTTGTCAACAGTCCACGTGCTGCCATCGAGACGATTCGGAGCAAGCGTCCCGGCCTGATCTTCCTTGATCTCAATATGCCCGGCGTCGATGGGCTGGAAGTTTGTCGCTATATCCAACGAGAGCCTTCATCCGCCGGGACTCCGGTTGTGTTCGTGAGTGCCGAGGATGATCCGGGGATCAAGCAGCGAGCCAAAGAAGCAGGTGCAATGGAGTATCTGGTCAAACCCGTCGATTTTGACCAGTTGGAGCAAACCCTCAAGAAGATTCCCGTCATATCTGCGGATGGAATGACTCCTGCCCGGATTCAGCCTCCTACGTCGAAGCCATCGCCTGCCGCTGTGCCGACTGTTTCGCCCCCCCAACCTGCCGCTACGCCAGCATCCAAACCTACCCCATCATCTGGGGCGTCTATACCCGTCTCTGCACCGCCCTCCGCCCCTGAGAAAGCTTCCACCAAGCCGCCAGCGAATCTCCTCAAACCACCGAGACCGGAGATCACTCAACCAATCAAGCAGTCAGACCTGTCAAAGTCAAGCTAATTCGGTTCCTGACAGGAGTCAGGAGTAACGAATCAATCGCCTGTGAGGGAATCGCCCTCTTTACATTGCCCTCGCAGAAAAGCCCATCCCTTGCAGGTGCTCTCATCCGGGAACACACAGACTCCGCATAATCCCCCGGAGTCTTGCTGCTGAACTTCATATGTGTAGCCGTGATCTGTACAATAGATATAGGATGCGTTGTTGGCATCGGCTCCCAATTCTGCGTCGCTGCCAGTTTTCACCAGCCTCCCATGCGAATCAGCCAGCGCCTGCCAGCACACGCCCGTCACGCTGTCGCCATATGAAACGTGGTAGAGAGTTTCCTCTGTCGCAGGCAGGACATAGGTGACACTCATGATGCTGGAATCGACATTGAAGAAGTAGATGCCAAACCCGTCCGGCATCCCTTCGCCACCCTTGCTGGCTGCCCACTCCACGCTCGGTGAAGGCATCATCCCATAGGCTGCTTCATGCAGGAAGTCAAGAACAGCATCTCGAGCCTGCAACACCTGTGAAGGGATTATTAGCTCCTCCTGAGAGGCTTCAGCAATTACTGGCTCCCCGGCGGAGCAGCCTGCCAATAGTAGAAGAACACATATTCCCATCAGGATAAGGGGAATTCGTACGATCTTTGAATGCGGCATTCTTGTTCCTCCTGCTGGTACGATTGTCAGGGACGACTCTGGATATCTTCTCTTTATCGTACCATAATAATTGACGGATGAATATTATAATGTTACGATTCTCATGCGGGAACGGTGATGTGAATCATGGGCGTCTTGCCCCATAACAGGTGTCATGTTGGTCACAGGATGGGCTGCCGTGCTCAAAGAGGTTATTCAGTACTACGACGACCGCCTTCAGATCATCAGCAGCACGAACAACCTCGAAGGGCTGCACTCCATTCAGCGACGCTGGAGCACTATGCCATCCTCGAAGAACATAGGGGATCTCCAACCCTGATTCATCCTGGATTCGGGGGTTTTGTGACACGGAATCAAAGGCGAGAGTTGGCAGGGACTTAAGGCGACGATATATAGGCGAGGCGGAGGGATGGCAGGAAAATCCCGACCCGGAGACGCAGAAGGGTCACTGCGGCGCTTGCAAGACCTTCTTTTATCAGGGAGGGGAAATTTTTCTCTCCGTCCTCCTGCGCCTGGCGGCAGTTTACTCCTCTTGTCCGAATTCAGAGAGTGGCGCGTGTTTGACACACGTGCCAAAAAACCGTATCATGACGACGTTATTGAATTCCTGTTATCACACAGCGCATCCTTGAGGAGGCGTGTCCATGCAGTCTGGTGCTAGTTACCGCTTAATTGTACGTCGCGGCCCTCAGCCGAATCAGCAGTTTGAGCTGACGCGGGATACGGCAACGATTGGTCGTGACATCACCAATGATATTGTTATCAACGATCCGGAAATCTCACGCCATCACACCCGGCTGACGCGAACGCCCAGCGGTCATACCGTGGAAGATTTGCGGAGTACCAATGGTACGTTCGTCAATCGCCAGCGTTTGACAGGCCCTTATCAGCTTTCTAATGGGGACTTGATTGGTCTGGGTGAGACCGTGACCCTAGCCTACGAGGTCATTGGTGGCGGGGGGGGCAGTCTGCAACCATGGTTGGCAGTGGAGGACAGCAGCAAGCTCCACCCAGC
>JAHEME010000612.1 GCA_024643825.1 Chloroflexota bacterium
CGGGGCTGCCAGCCAGAACACCACCGAGCGATCACGCACCGCCAGCGCTGCGCCGCACACGGCAGCGATTCCAAGTAAGAGCAGGCTCCATGAGAGAGCTTCCGATCGCTTACTCTTCGACGCCTTGCCCCGTTGAATCCGCATCCACAGTGCCAGCGGCTGGCGAGCCAGGAATAACGCCATCACTGCGATCAAACACACAACCACCGATCCCCAATCGGTAAACGATGCGAGTGTTGTCGCCACCCCCGCCCCGATCACAAACGGAGTCAGCATCAACGACCACGAACCATGTTCAGCGGGGAGAATCACCCTGGGATTTTTAAACACGACGACTCCTGACTTCTAGGGCATGGTACGCGCCAGCAGATCAGCCAGCGCAGGATAAACGGATTCCGGTTCGACGAAGATCGACGGATACTGCTGATTATCGCGCGCCAGCTTCGCCGAGAACAGCAGCGGCAGCGCACCCGGCAAATCACTCTCCCCGGTGAATTCGAGCAGTGCCATCACATCGATCACCCCAATGTGAATATCGCTGAGGTTGGCATCTCCCCCACCCACCGGGCTGACAGTTCCCATCACCGCCACCCGCCCCTGATTCTCCTGTGCCTGCTCCAATGCTTGCACGTTCCCGCCATCCAGCAAATGCGCGAAGCAGAACAGATACGGGTGCGGCCCTTCATCGGTATCCAGCATCACAAGATACATCTGAATATCGCCGGACATATCCACCGCGATGGCAGTATACGTGTTTCGCTTCAGGTGTACGGCTGCCGCCAGAATCGCCGTGTCGGAAGGTGGGATCATCGGGGCCTGTCCCGGATCAAGGTAATCCGACCCCAGATGCGTCAATCGGTACGGCCCGCGAAGTTCCGCGTAGCGTCCGGTCGAGGGGCGCAGGTTGCTCGTCGGGATGCGCAAATCGGCACGATCAACCAGCGGTGGAGCTCCACCCAGGGTCACGCTGGCGATGAACAGCTTGGAGATTCCCAGCCCGGCATCCCCATCATACGATGTCAGCGCATACGGCAAAACGGTCGGAGTGAGAGTCGGAGTCGGCAGCGTTGCGCCGGGGGATGGGAGCGAGGTCACAGTTGGAGATGTAGTAGTCGCGGTGGGTATCCGGGTTCCGCGTGCAACCAGCAGGCCCGACTCAATCCGACGCGGAGATCGCAGCAGGAAGGCCGCCAGCCCAAGAACGATCAGCCCCCAAACAAAACCAAGCACCCGCCACTGTACAGCGGAACGTCGAAGCTCCGGTGGGGTTCTACTGGGCGAACGGTGTTCGGGTGTGCGGGCCATGCCGCGACATTCCTTACGGGTGTGTGGTACTTACCAGTGAACCTCGATCCGTGTGCCACCCTGATACGAATCCGGGCGCACGAAGAATCGATCAAGCTGCGCTTCCAACACAACTGGGCTTGTCCACCGCCACAACCAGCGCGAGGCTTCGGACGGCAGGTTTACGCATCCATGACTGTGCGGCTGTCCATAGTCGTTATGCCAGAACGTCCCATGCAGCGCCACCCAATCCGAGGTGAAGTAGCACACAAACGGAACCCCGGCCAGGTTGTAATGATCCGAATCTTCCTCAGAGGCGGCGCTCCCCCCGACCATGCGCTCGCTGATCCGCTTATCGAATACGTAATGGCGTCCATCGGGCGTGCCGTGATCCTTCAGTCCGGTAGCTACGCGGTGCGCAAACACAGGCGTATCCCCCTCATAGGCCACCAGAATCTGGGTACGAAGATCAACATCCACCCATTTATCTTCCGCCCTCACTTCGGGGGAAATCGGTGCAAGTTCCACATCGGGAATCAGGCGCATGTGCGTCGCCCGAATATAGTATTTCTGATACATCTCTTCGACGTGATACCACGATTTGCCATCTCTGCCCGTCACCAGCCCGATGACACGGAACACAGTCCCATAGTACATGCGGGAAACGAAGCGGTCGCCAACGCTGTCATCCGGGTCCCAGTACGTATCCGTGTACGGCACAGTGACTTCCGCCCACCGCCCCAAACCCAGATCAGCCACAGGCACGTTCGGCAGGTGATACCAGATCGGCTGCACAAACGACGAATACATGTAGCCGTTCGTAGTCTCTAGCCACAGGTCATTGTAGGAGAAGACCGTTTCTCCACGCACCGTGCGCCGCACCCGCAGAATATCATCCTGATTGTGCTGCACCACAATATCAGCCTTGGTGGTAGGCTCGGTGCGCGCATTCTGATACAGCCCCGTCACCCGGCCCAGCGGCTGCCCCTGCCAGTGTGCGGGCAGCGCCGGGAGGTCATTTTCCGCCAGCGTGCGCGCCAGTGCTCTGGGAATCTGCCCCGCGGTGAAGGCCGTCCCCAGCCCAACCAGTCCGATAGATTTGAGTATGGTGCGGCGTGAGATGTTGGTCATAATTGGCGATGTGCTGTCCAGTGAATAGTCGCGCCAGAGTATACCAGATTTGAAGCCACCCTCAACGCTCTCGCCACGAAGATTCGACAACCGAGATCGTTTGCAGTATCGTCTCCACCATCAGGCGATGGAGTTCGCCTGCGCCACATTCGGCGGAATTGCTTTGTGCTGATGACTCCTACCGTGAACTACGGCAGGAGTCTTTCTTTTTGTCATGAGAAAGGGACGCTATGCTGCAAAAGATGCTGCTGCTGGCTGGGGCGGGTGCGCTCGGCACACTGGCACGCTACGAAGTAAGTGGACTGGCCCAGCGATTAGGGAATGGTTCCTTCCCCACCGGGACGCTCGCCGTCAACCTGATCGGTAGTTTCCTGTTCGGCCTCATCTGGGCCATGGTCGAAACGC
>JAHEME010000060.1 GCA_024643825.1 Chloroflexota bacterium
CCCGTAGATTTCAGGTTCACGCAGACCGAGCAGGTTCAGATTCGGGCCATGCAGGATCAGGATGTTCATTGCTGTAAACTCCTCAGCACAGTGAGGACGGCATCTGCCGGGATGTTATCCTGAACAACAGGCTTGCCGGGGGCGCGGAGCAGCACAAATCGCGCATTGCCTGCCTGCCACTTCTTATCGACCTGCATTGCCTGCCACAGATCTTCCGGGGCATAGCCTGTATAACGCACAGGCAGCCCCAGCCGAACAAGCGTACCCTCGACGGTCTCCGCGAGGCCGCGCTCGCATACCTTGAGCAGTTCCGAGAGCCGCACAGCCGCCACCAGACCCACTGCCACCGCTTCCCCATGGCGCCACGCGTAGCCGCTGAGGACTTCCAGCGCGTGCCCGAAGGTATGACCCAGGTTCAGGTAAGCGCGGATATTCTGTTCGGTGCGGTCTTCTTCTACGATGGCGACCTTCACCGCTGCTGCCCGTTCGATCACTTCGTCGATGGGATCAGCGCCAAACTGGTTGAGATGGTCGATCAGGTCGGGGTCATCGACCAGCGCTGACTTGATGACTTCCGCCATCCCGGAGCGGAACTCTTCGGGGGGCAGCGTTTCCAGTGTGAACGTATCGGCAAACACCGCGATGGGATCATGAAACGCGCCGACGAGGTTCTTGCCCTGCGGCAGGTCAACGCCCACTTTGCCGCCAATACTGGCATCGACCATCGCCAGCAGGCTGGTCGGAACCTGTACCAGCGGCAGGCCGCGCATGAAGGTAGCCGCCGCAAAGCCTGCTGTATCGCCAAGCACCCCGCCGCCGAGCGCCACCACTACAGTAGATCGATCCGCGCCATAGGCCAGCAGGCTCTCATAGATGCTGTGTACCGTCCCCAGATGCTTATGCTGTTCGCCATCCGGGATGGTGATCGGGAAGCCTCCGGGCAGCCGCGCCGCCAGTGATTCTCCGTAGATCGGTGCAAGGTTCTCGGTGGTGATCACGGCAGTCCGGGCCGTTCCACGCTCAGAAAGGAAGCGCGGCAGTGCCTCATCCAGCAAGCCAGGGCCAATCGTAACCGGGTATTCGACTTCTTCCGCGCCGAGTACCGTGAGGCGGCCCGCTACCATGTAGCGCCAACTTTCTGCAAACGAGGCTGCGATTTGAGAATGGAATGGTGCATCGGAGAATCCTGTGATGTTATCCGGTAACTTGCTGCCAGAGTGAAATCACATCGGCAGCAACTTCGCCGGGGCTTCGATCTGTTGTATCAATATGGTACGGCAAATCGGCATAAAGTGCCTCACGCTCGGCAAACCGCGCCGCCAGCGATTCAGAGTCAGAGGCCAGCGGTCTGCCCGGATCGCCGCCCACTCGTTCTAGGATGGCTTCCATGCTGGCGGTGAGGCAGATCAGCAGGCCGGAGTCTTCCAGCGCGCGCCGTGATTCGGGGTTGAGGAGTGCGCCGCCGCCAATCGAAAGCACCTGCCCCCCGCTGATGGCGGCATGCAGGCACACAATCGATTCCAGCTTGCGGAACATCGCTTCGCCACCGTGAACGAAAATCTCCGGGATCGTTTTCCCTGCCATTTCCTCGACGGCGTGATCGGTATCGACGAAGGGCATCTCAAGAATCTCCGCGACGATCAGGCCAACGCTCGTCTTTCCTGTACCCATGAAGCCTGCCAGAATCAGGTTAGGTTGCCCGAATATGGTGGTAGTCCTTCCTTACTCGCCCTGAAAGCCAAACCGCCAGGGCTGGTCGTCCATTGGTAGATCATCGAGGCGGCTGCGGCGCAGCGACTCGAAGCGCGGCTGCATCTCAGAGATGCTGTCCCCGCCGAGCTTCTCCAGCAGCGCATCCGCCAGCACATACGCGACGACGCCTTCGCCCACCACTGCCGCGCGCGGAACCGCGCAGAAATCCGAGCGTTCGTAGACCGTATCGGCAGGCTTGCCTGTCGCCAGATCGACGCTGGGGATCGGCGTGAGTGTGGTGCTGATCGGCTTCATGGCGGCTCGCACGACGACGGGTTCCCCGGTGGTGATGCCACCCTCTAGACCCCCGGCGCGATTGCTGGCGCGGGTCAGATTGCCCTCTCCGTCGACAGTAATCGGGTCGTGTACCTGCGTTCCCTGCATGGTGGCCTGATCGAATGCTGCGCCGATCTCCGCGCCCTTCACGGCGGGAACCATGCCCATCGCGCCCAGCAGCCGCGCATCGAGTCGGCGGTCAGCATGGACGTAGCTTCCTAATCCCGGTGGCAGTCCCAGCGCCACCACCTCGAAGATTCCGCCGAGCGTGTCCTTCGCCTGAATCACCTCGCGGATGCGTGCGTGCATCGCCTCCGATGCGGCGGGGTCGGGGCAGCGTACATCCGAATCCTCGGCGGCTGTGAAGAGGGTGAGGTAGTTGGCCTCATCCGGGTTTGGATCAAGCGCAACCGAGACCCCGCCGATCATCGTCACGTAGCTCCCGATCCGAATCCCGAACTCGGCAAGCAGCTTCCGGCACACTGCGCCGATAGCGCCCCGCGCTGCCGTTTCGCGCGCGCTGGCGCGTTCCAGCGAGAGCCGCAGATCGCGGTAGCCATACTTGATCGCGCCTGTCAGGTCAGCGTGACCGGGACGTGGTACGGTGAAAGGGTCGATGTCTTTCTCGGCCCAGTTCTTCCAATCCCGGTTAGCGACGATCATGCTGATCGGGCCGCCTGTGGTGAGGCCGTTCATCACCCCGCCCGTGATCCGTGCCCGATCCTGCTCGATGGACATCCGCCCACCGCGCCCGTAGCCAGTCTGACGCCGGGCGAGGTCAAGCGCGATGTCTTCCTCAGTGAGGGGCAGCCCGGCGGGCATCCCTTCGAGGATAGCGGTGAGTTCGGGGCCATGCGATTCCCCTGCGGTCAGGTAGCGGAGCATTTACGCGCTGGCCTGATAGATGACCGGGCGGTAGCGTGGTTCAGGGATCGGAATTCCTCGATCCCCAGCAGTCTCTAACCACAGGTCTTTTGCCACAAGAACCTCTCGAAGAGCTTCTTCGGGTGAAGCGCCGGACGCGGAACAGTACTTCAAGTCTGGAATGTCAGCGATGTACTCTCCGTCTTCCTCACTGTAGAAGATATGGATGTGGTAGTCCTTCATGGTCATCCTTCCACCTTGACCAGTCGATAATCCTTCTTACCCTTGCGCAGAATCACCACCATGCCTTCAATCGCATCCGAGATCGTGATGCTCGCCGCTGTGTCGGTGATCTTCTGGCTGTTTACTGAGATTCCCCCGCCTTCGATCAGTGTGCGTGCGCGGCCCTTGCCCTGCTCGAAGCCCGCCTCCACCACCAGATCAACCAGCGGCTTGCCACCGTTGGCTACTTCCGCACGGGCTACCGTGATCGAAGGGACATCGGCGAAGATGCCCATCAGATCGCGCGCGCTCAGACCTTCCACATTCCCGCTGAACAGCACTTCGGTGGCCTGCTGTGCGCTCTGTAGACCGTCCTCGCCATGCACCGTTCGTGTGACTTCCTCCGCCAGCCTGCGCTGCGCTTCGCGGCGTTCCGGCGCTTCTGTGACGGCGCGCTCGTATTCCCCGATCTCCGCCTGATCCAGCAGGGTGAACAGTTTGAGGTACTTGATCACATCGGCATCGTCACTGTTGAACCAGTATTGGTAGAACTTGTAGGGCGAGGTGCGCTCCGGGTCGAGCCACACCGAATCCATGCCGCCCGAAATGTTCGCCGTCTTGCCAAACTTCTCCCCGGAGGCCGTCGTCAGCAGCGGGTACACAACCGCATACGCCTGCCCACCATCGATCTTGCGGATCAATTCCGCGCCCGCCGTGATGTTCCCCCACTGGTCGCTGCCCCCGCCTTGAAACGTGCAGCCCTCGTTGCGGTATAGCGTCAGGAAGTCGAATGCTTGCAGCAGCATATAGCTGAACTCGGTGAAGGAGAGGCCCTCTTCCTTTTCCAGCCGCTGTTTGACCGAATCTTTGGCGAGCATCTGCTGGATGGTGAAGTACTTGCCCACATCACGCAGAAAGTCCATCAGGCCGATGTTCATCAGCCAATCGGCATTGTTGACCATGCGTGCCGGGTTGCCTTCAGCCTCGAAATCGACGAAGTGCGATAGCTGTTCGCGGATGCTCTCGGCGTTGGCGGCAACCTGCTCGTAGGTCAGCAGCGCGCGTTCCTGCGATCTCCCGCTGGGGTCGCCAACCATGCTGGTTCCCCCGCCGATCAGCACCACAGGCGTATGCCCGTATCGTTGCATATGCACCAGCCCCATGATCGGGATCAGATGGCCGACGTGCAGGCTGGCCCCCTGCGCATCGAAGCCTGTGTAGATCGCGATCTTCTGCTTCGCCAGCACTTCTTCGGAACCTTCCGATTGATCAAACAGCATGCCGCGCCAGCGAAACTCATCCAGAACGTTCATAGATGTTGCAATTCTTTCTTGTGATAATTATTGATTCAGTGCCTGACGCGCCGCGCTTTCCATCACATCCAGCGGGGGGCGCACTCCCGTCCACTGCTCGAAGCTCAACGCGCCCTGCCGTACGAGCATCCCCATCCCGCCGATGGTCTGCGCGCCCGCAGTTTCCGCTTCGCGCATCAGGCGTGTGACGGGGGGATTGTAGACCAGATCGACCAGGATCGCACCCTTCGGAAAGGCGATGCCTTTCGGCCACGGAGACCCATCAACCAGAGGCGACATCCCGACCGGGGTGCAGTTCACCACCAGATCGAATGTGTCCCCAATCCTGGCAAGATCATCGTACCCGATCACCCGCGCGCCTGTTGGCTCTCGGCTGATGCTTGTGATCGCTTTCGCACCCGCATGGCGCAGCGCGTACGCCACCGCCTTCGCCGATCCGCCCGTCCCCAGAATGCAGCACTGCATGCCCTTCGCATCGATGTCATGTGCGGTCAGGTCATCCAGAAAACCCCGCCAATCCGTGTTGCTGGCGCGCAGCCCGCCGCCATCGATCACAGTCAGCGTATTGGCCGCTCCAATCTCTGCTGCTGACGCTTCGACCTCACGCACCTGTTTCAGCCGCAACACCGCCTGCTTATGCGGCACGGTGACGTTGAATCCTCGATAGCCCTGCTTGAGCAATGTCGCCATGCGCCGCGCCAATCCGCGCGGGCGTACTGGGAGCAGCTCGTACTGCCAATCCAGCCCTAGCGCCGCAAACGCGGCGTTGTGCATCGCCGGGGAGACGCTGTGCGCTACCGGCCAGCCAATCAGCCCGACCTTCTCAGTCATCCGATCTCCGCGCCGAGCTTCGCCAGCGACTCGGCAAATCCAGGGAACGAGTCGCCGATAGAGTCGGCATCCTCGACGCACGTTTCGCCTTCCGCCACCAACCCTGCAACCGCCAGCGCCATCCCCAATCGGTGATCGCCATGACTGTTGACCTGCGCGCCGTGCAGCTTTGTCGGGCCATGCACGATCATCCCGTCATCCTGTTCTTCGATCT
Source organism: Chloroflexota bacterium (assembly GCA_024643825.1). Taxonomy (GTDB): domain Bacteria; phylum Chloroflexota; class Anaerolineae; order Aggregatilineales; family UBA3940; genus JAHEME01. The sequence goes on from JAHEME010000060.1 coordinate 5,473, forward strand.
CCGCGCCCAGCTTGCGAAGCTCCTGCGCCAGCATCCCGATACGATCCACTTCCTTAACCCGAAGTTCAGCAGCATCGCGGATGACCGTATCGCCATCTGCCTGCGTTGCCGCCACCGCCAGAATCGGCAGTTCGTCGATGGCCCGGACCACTTCCGCGCCGCCGACTTCTGTCCCGCGCAGTCCCGATCCGCAGATGCGCAGTGTGCCGACTGGTTCGCCGGCTTCCTCCGAAGTCGCTTCGATGCTGATGTCAGCGCCCATGCGCCGCAGCGCATCCAGCAGACCCGTGCGGGTGGGGTTCAGGCCCACGCCATCGATCTGAATCGTAGAACCGGGCAGCAAAGTCGCCGCCACGATCAGGAACGCCGCCGAAGACAGATCGCCGGGGATGGTCAACTCCAGCGGCGCGAGCGACACCTCCCCCGAATCTACTGTCACAAAAGTCCCATTGACGGTGATGTTCGCGCCCATCGCTGCCAGCATGCGTTCGGTGTGATCACGACCGGGGCCGGGTTCGATGACCGTGGTCGTTCCTTGCGCCTGCAATCCTGCCAGCAAAATCGCGCTCTTGACCTGCGCGCTGGCTACCTTGAGCCGATGCTCCATCCCCACCAGTGGGGCAGGCCGGATTGTCATCGGGGCGCGCCCTTCGGTTTCCGTGATATTCGCGCCCATCGCCCGCAGCGGATCGACCACCCGTCGCATCGGTCGCTTGCGCAGTTGGTCGGAGCCATCGAGCGTAGTTTCAAAGGGCTGCCCTGCCAGCAAACCCACCAGCAGGCGCATGGCCGTACCCGCGTTCATGCAATTGACGTGCCCCAGAGATCGGCTCAACGTGCCGCCGCGAAAGGTCAGATCATTTCCGCGCCGCTGCACATCGATTCCGAGAGAGCGAATGGCTCCCAATGTGGCGAGCGTATCGCCAGCCGCCAGCCAGCCGCGCACCCGGTTCTGCCCCCGTGCCAGCGATCCGAGGATCAGCGCACGGTGGCTGATCGATTTGTCACCGGGAACAGTCAGAGTCCCGTGCAGGCGGGATGAGTGTCGAATGGTGAGTTGTGTGTTCATGAGTCGTGATGCTCCTGCCAGGTGGCCCGTGCCGCCTGGATTTGTTTCAGGACTTCGCGCAGCGTGTCGGCATCCCCTGCCCGGATCAGGTCGGCGAGTGCGTCCAACTGCCCCTGTGCTTCGCTGATCGCCTCCAATACCGATGCGCTGTTCGTAAGCAGTAAATCGGTCATGATCGCCGGGTCAGAGCCAGCCAGCCGCGAGGTGTCCCGGAAGCCGGAAGCCGCCAGTTCCCACACTGCTGCATCAGTCTGCGCCGCATTGTCGGCTGTTCCAACCAGTGCCGATGAGAGCAGATAGGCCAGCCCGCTGATGATCGCTGCGATGCCGTCATGCCTTGCTGCATCCATCTCGATGGCTACGGCTCCGATGCTCCCCACGAGTGTATGAGCCAGAGTGAGCACATCGGGTGTCGTCCGATCACAGGGGCACAGCACAAACCGCGCTCCCTGAAACAATGACGCCTCGGCATGGAGCAGACCGCCCACTTCGCGCCCGCACATCGGGTGTCCGCCAATGGCTTGCACACCCTCCGGCAGTCGGTTCATGGCATCGATGACCGGGGCCTTGACGCTGCCCAGATCGATCAGCACCGCGCCCGGTTTGAGGATCGAGCCAAGCGCATCGATCTGGCCGATCAGCGTGCGCATCGGCGTGGCCAGGATCACGAGATCGGCTTCGGCTGCCATGCCAAGATCGCTGCCCACGTAGTCGGCAATGCCGCTGGCAAGGGCCAGATCACAGGTCGCCGGGTCGGTATCGATGGCACGAATGACCGCTACGTGATCGCGCAGGGCCAGCGCCAGCGATCCACCCATCAGGCCCAGCCCGATGATGCATACCTGGGAGTCGGTCAATGAGCGTTGTGTCATAGAGTCCTGTCGACGGCCTCAGCGACCAGCCGCAGCCGAACTACTAATTCGGCAAAGCGATCGGGTTTGAGCGACTGCACCCCGTCCGACTTGGCCTGCTCCGGGTTGGGGTGTACTTCGATGATCAGGCCGTCTGCCCCGGCAGCGACTGCCGCCAGCGATGCGGCAGCGACGTACTGCCAGTGCCCGGTCGCGTGGGAGGGGTCGGCCACCACCGGTAGATGCGTGCGCGCCTTGAGCGCGGCAATCGCGTTTACATCGAAGGTGTTGCGCGTGTAGGTCTCGAAGGTGCGGATGCCGCGCTCGCACAGGATCACGTTGGGGTTGCCCTGCGCCAGAATGTATTCAGCGGACATCAGCAACTCTTCCATTGTATTCATCATGCCGCGCTTGAGCAGCACGGGATGGCGCGTTTCACCAACCGCGTTCAGCAGATTGAAGTTCTGCATATTGCGCGCGCCGATCTGTAGCACGTCGGCATACTGGGCAACCATGCCCACCTGCTCCGGGGCCATGACTTCGGTGACAACGGGCAGCCCGGTTTCCTTGCGGGCTTCCGCCAGAAGTTCCAGCCCCGCCAAACCCATCCCCTGAAAGCTGTACGGTGAGCTTCGTGGTTTGAACGCCCCACCTCTTAGCGCCGTCGCCCCGGCAATCTTGACCGCGCACGCGGTCTCCATGATCTGCTCGCGGCTCTCAACCGAACATGGCCCGGCGATCAGGGCGACCTGCTTGCCGCCGACCTTCAATCCGTTCAGCGGGACGAGGGTAGGATACGGCTGCATATCGAGGCTGGCAAGTTTATACGGAGCGAGAATCGGTACGGCACGTTCTACCCCGTCGAAACGCTCCACCTGGCTGGCATCGATAGGACGATCATTACCGATGACACCTACAATGGTGCGTTCCTCACCTTCGGAAAGATGGGCGCGCATCCCCTGAGCCTCGATCCATTTTATGACACTGCCCAATTGTTCCTTCGTAGCATCGCTGCGCATCACAATAATCACCTCACACCTCCCCCGACGATAGCAAACTTCGCCGCATGATCCGGTCGGAGGACTTCTGCGCCGTTGATGTATACATGAGCGATCTCGCTCTGCGCAGCCGGGGTATTCCAGTGCAGCAGAACACGGATGGTATGGGGAAGTGCGCCCGGCTTATCGATCTCCTGCGCACACAGCAAAGGAACTTCGACCCAGCCCAACTGCCGCGCCGCCAGCGCCGGATATTCTGCATTGAGATCGGGGGACATGGTAAAAAGGATGCTGGTGAGGTCTTCCGGGTGCAGATCGTTCGCCGCAACGATCTCGGTTAGAAGCTCACGAGTCGCCGCGAGGATCGACTCGCGGTCGTTTCCGGGGGCGGTCGTTGCCCCGCGTATGCCCCGACACACCAACTGGGACGCTTTCTGCTTCTCTGCTTCCATGCTTCTCCTCCTGGGGAAAATAAAAAGGGCGGGGAGCTAATGCTCTCCGCCCGGTCTTCTGAACTTTGTAGGTGTCAGTGTCAATCCGCCAGCGTCGTGAGCCTCGCTCCGTTAGGTATGCCTGTAAAGTAATAAAAATATGCAAACACAAAACCACCCCTCGCAGAAGTGCGGGGAGAGAAACTTGTGTTCCGTTCAGGCAAACGAGAGTCAGACACTACAGCTATCCTCCACCTATTGAGGGAGAGCTTATCACGAAGTCGGGCGAACTGTCAAGGAAATCAGAAAATTGGGTGTCTTACGGCTGCGTGTATCTTCTGGGACTGCGGATCAAGTGATGTGCTCTACGGAGAGAATCTGCCGCAGATGCTTTGCATAATAGACCGCATACACATCACCTTGCCTGAGCACTTGAAAAGTCGTCTCGACCACATGGAAGGTAAGTTGATTCACGATGAATTCGTGGCTCCAGATATCCAGCGCCTCGGTTTCGCCACGAAGGATGAGCACCTTTTCCAGGTGGGCTGGCCCCCGGACTTTCTCCACACGATAGTTCATTTGCGTGAACAGGCTGCCGATCAGCCCGATTGCCAGAAGCACCAGGGCGATCACACCACCCCACGTAAGGATCGGCAAACGTGTCGCCGGATGTAGGGCAATCGGAACCAGTTCGGCAGCGCCTACCAGCGCCGCGATGCTGAGAAAGACGAGGGAGATATAGAATCCTCGATTATCTCTCTGGAATAGTTGTTTCTGTGTGGTGGAGAGGCTGCCGCTTTTGTTGGCGGCAAGGTCTTCTTCGTCAAAGCCAAATCGTGCCATAAGATCGGGTTGCATTGAGTGGCGCTCCTGACCGGGAGATCGTGAGAGTATGCTCGATAGTATAACTCGGAGAACCTTACGTCAACGCCAGCCGTTGTGAAACTCAACGAACTGATTAGAGAGACCGTAAATCACGCACAAGGATGGGCCACCCGGCACGGAGTCAAAGTAGTAGTAGCCGCTGCACGAGCCGCGTGCTCCCTGTTGATATTGATCGACGAAGGCCATCATCTGCGGCTGGGAGGAGTCAGTTGTGATCGGGACATTAAACTGATTCGGCCAGCGCAGCACACTGAGCACATCACTGCCCAAACCGCTGCCATACACATACCGCGCTCTGACGGTGGAGATCACCGATAGGCAGGCGTCACCGCGCACAGGCCCCATCCCCCCAACTTCGTAGTAGCACATCCACGAGAGCGCGTTCCGCTCTTCTTCCGTCCATGAGATCGTTTCGATATCAGATGCGGCTGGCTGCGGAGCAGGGATGAGCGTGGGCGCAGGGAGAGGAGTCGGCGCTACTGACGGTACGGTAGATTCTGGCAGATTGGTCGGATGAGCTGGATTCTGATCCGAAGCAGATGGCAGGATAATTCCACGAGAGACGAGGACTCGATCCATTGGAGTCGGCGTTGCCGGCAGACGATGCACCGCAACAGCGGGCGGCTCGATGCCCGGCAAAGCATCGGGCAGACTTCGCAGCAGTACCAGCCCGCCGCCAGAGAGAATCACAAGCATCGTCCCCAGCACGATCAGCGAGGCGGCCCACCGGGGAAG
>JAHEME010000613.1 GCA_024643825.1 Chloroflexota bacterium
GCAGCGGAAGCGCCCCGGGCTCCCCCAGCACGTCATCCAGGATGGTATCCACCAGCCCGGGATCAAAGCTCTGGCCCTCCCCACTGCTTGCGTCCGATTGTGTACACCAAGTTTTCCAAAGATATTGCGGATGTGGGCCTTGACCGTGTTCGGCGAGAGGAAAAGCCGGGAAGCGATTTCTGGGTTGGTCAGCCCTTCGGCGATGAGTTGGAGTACTTCTAGTTCGCGTTCGCTCAAGGACTCGACCAGCTCGGAATTGGGGCCCTGGGCTTTTGCCGGATCATCCTGCTCCGGTTCGGCAACAGGAAACGCTGCCAGCAACCGGTGAGTATAGTCTGGTGCGATCCCGCGAACAGCAGCTTCGTAGAGCAAGCTTGCCAGCAGTGGACCTTCATCTACAAAGGTCCGGATAAAGCCGCCCGGCTCTGCTAGGGCGAGGGCCCTTCCCAGCCTTCTCGTGGCTTGGGCTATATTGCCCCCGGCTTGAAAGGCCAAAGACTGAAGGTTCAGTATCTCGATCACTTTTGAGGTGCGTCCACCTGCTTCTGCTACCTTGAGCAACCGGTCCAACAGGGTGGTGGCGTCTTTCGGTCGTCCCTGAGCAATCAGAATTCGGGCCAGCGTAATATACTCTGTTTCGCGCAGATATGGGGGATCTCGATCGGCATCCAGTCCACGTTCTCCCACCCATTGGGATGCAGCTTCCAGCTGGTCCTGTGCCAGCCATAGCCGCTGTCCTGGCCGAATATTCTCATCCGTCAAGCAGCTTGGGGATATGATGGTTTCTCAGCCGCGCGCCACTGGTAATTGTGATGCAAACCACCCAATACGACGCGAGAGGTGATCTGTCTGGTCCCCGATGGCCCAGCCCCCTGCAGCGGCCGGCATGGGATTCTCTGCCCAATCCCCTGGTGGGGTCGCGCGTGGTTGAAGTATTCTGCGTACTCCTTCATTACGCGATGCAGGTGTCGTTCGCTCAAGATCAGGAAAGGGTCCAGGCATTCCCGCCGCACGCTACCCAGAAACCGTTCACAGATCGCATTTGCCCTCGGCGCTCCATACGGAGCCCGCAAGATCACAATCCCTGTTCCTGAAGCTACCCTGGCGAACAACTTGCCGTACTTCCGATCATTGTCTCGGATCAGATACCGTAGTCCTTCGCCAAAAGGCGTCGCTTCCCGCAGCCGCTGGGCCACCCAGGCATCCGTCGGATTCCTGGTCACACCGAAGTGCACCAGTCGCCGGGAGGCTAACTCGATGATCACGAACACGAACAGTGTTCGGAAGAAGAGATCGTAGGTCTGGAGGAAATCACAGGACCAGATCTCACTAGCATGGTTCCGCAGAAAGCTAGCCCACGTCTGTTTGGGTGTCCTCGGTCTACGCACTTCATAGATGTACTTCTGAATGGTGCTCTTGCTGACCTGCACCCCTAGCTTCAGCAGTTCTCCACGAATGCGCTCTGCTCCCCAGGACCGGTTCTCCTGCGCCATCTGCTTGATCAGGGCTACAATGTCGTCGGTCAATGGTGGTTTGCCACGCCTTCGTGGTTTCGACTTGCGTCTCCATACCCAGCGGAACAGATCCCGGTGCCAGCGAAGCACAGTCTCGGGCTGCACGATCACCAGTGCCTGCTTCCAGGTTGGCAACCTGCTTGCCAACAACACGAACAGCGTCCGGTCGCGCCAAGTCAACGCCGGACGCTTCGCATGCCGGTTCAGCACAATCAGCTGTTGGCGGAGGAGCATGTTCTCCAGCAGCAGTTCTGACTTGGTGCGTGTCAGATCCATGGCGGCATTCAGGACTAGATCCTGGTTGCGGGGCTTTGTCCACTGGCGAAGACGCTGTTTGGCTGACTGGCAGACAGAATCTATGCTCATCCGCACGAGGGAAAACGGTGAAGAACTCATGGTCTGCCTTTCTCGTATGAATTGCAGGCCATGATTCTACCATAGAACCACTGGGTGAGTCACCTTTCTCGAACGGATGAGAATATTCGGCCAGGACAGCCAACGAATCTACACAAACGAATCTCGGTGCACGAACGATCTGTTGGAGAGTTGTTTCACAAAGTAGCTCATCGTCTCCCGGAACGTGTGCTCGCCTTGCTGAGCATACAATATGTTGTGCTCTGGCGTCTCATACCCCAATATCTGGGTGGCAAAGGCGTTGCTCCAATATGGTGCCAGCGCTTCTTTCCGATAAAAAAGGTAACTCAGCAACAGATCGTTCGTGCACCGAACGAATCTACACCACTTGACAAGACACATGGAATTGTGGTATACTCTGAGTGATCTCGCTAAACTTTCAGTAGCACTTCAAACGAAGACTCAGCGAGGTCATACTGAGGATCAGTCTGGGGCCTCAGTTAGTTCGCGGTTCGAGTAGCGTTCGCGGAGGGAAACATGACCGGAGTGCCTGTCTCAATTGGATCCGCCGACTCGTCGGCCACCGGGAGTGAAACCGACCGGGTCGAGGCCCAGTTGCGGGATCTGATCCTGAATATGGATCTCGCACCGGGCGATGTCATCAGCCGCTCCGACGTTATGTCCCGCCTCCAATGCGGCCAAACACCCGTGCGCCTGGCTCTGGAGCGCTTGATCCAACAGGGGCTGGTAGTGTCTCTGCCCCGCCGCGGGTATCTGATCTCGTCCCTGAACATGGACGCTCTCTCCGAGGTGTTCGAGTTCGTTGTAGTAGTCGAGGGGATGGCGGCGCGGCTCGCCGCGACGCGCATCTCTGCCTGCGCCCTTCAGCGCCTGGAGGAGATCACCGCCGATGTCGATGCGCTCGCGACATCCGATGGCCACCGCGC
>JAHEME010000614.1 GCA_024643825.1 Chloroflexota bacterium
CGAAGAGAATCTATGGATGTTCGCCCGCTTCTACGGGCTGGATACCACCGTTGCCCGTGAGCGCATCGAACAGATGTTGGCCGTTGTCGGCCTCACTGACCGACGCCGCACCAAGATATCAGATCTCTCCACCGGCCTGCGTCAGAAGATGAACTTTGTGCGCGGCTTCGTCAATGATCCTGACGTGGTCTTTCTCGATGAACCCACTCTCGGACTTGATGTAAGTGCTGCGCGCGAGGTGCGCAACTTCGTCCGCCAGTGGATGAGCGATCACCCCGACCGCACCATCGTCCTCACCACGCACTATATGGCCGAGGCCGATGAGCTATGCGACCGTCTCGCCATCATCGATTCCGGCAAGTTGCTCGCCCTTGATACACCGGGCAGCCTGAAGCGGGGTCTGCAAAAGGAAGCCATCTTCCAGTTGACCGTAGCTCCGCTAGGCGCACGTCCTAATCGCGAAGACATGATCGAATCCGTCCCCGGAGTCCGCCAGGTCACGGTTGGGGAAGAGAACGGTCACACCGAGGTGAACCTGATCCTTGACGCCGAGGATGCTCTCTCCGGCGTACTGTCCCATCTGACGCAGCGTGGCTCCAACCTGATCTCCCTGGCGAAGCGCGAGCCGACCCTCGAAGACGTGTTCATGAATCTCGTGGGTCGCAGCCTTACCGTCGATACCTCCCACACAGCGGAGGAAACTAATGGCTAGTCTACCGCGCATCCATAAGGCCGAGGGGTTTTCCCTCTTCTGGCGCACCGTGTGGGCGCGGGCCTATCCCCGCATCGTGGGTTCGATGCGCGAGCGGAGCTGGGTGTTTTTCGAGACTCTCCTGCCCCTGCTCGGAACTTCCGCCTATGTGTTCGTCTATCGAGCACTCAACGCGCCCCAGGAGTTCATCGGATTCGTGGTCGTCGGCGGTGCGATGACGGCTTTCTGGCTCAACGTCCTCTGGTCGATGGCCGCGCAGTTGTACTGGGATAAAGACGCGGGCAACCTCGAACTCTATGTCGTCAGCCCCGGCCCACTGATGGCGATCCTGCTGGGCATGGCCGTCGGCGGTCTGGTGATGGCTGGGTCACGTGCCCTGATCATCCTGATCGTCTGTTCGCTGATGTTCCATGTGACCTACCAGGTGACCAGCCTCGGTCTGCTGATCCTGATCTTCGTGGTCACGATGGCCGCACTATACGGCATGGGCATGATGTTCGCCTCGATCTTCCTGACCGCGGGCCGCGAAGCCTGGCATATCACCAATTTGCTTCAGGAGCCGATCTATCTGGCCTCCGGGTTCTACTTCCCGGTGAAGGCGATGGGCTTTTGGGTCGCCACCTTCGCATCGATCATCCCGCTGACCCTCGGCCTTGATGGGATGCGCCAGTTAGTCTTCTCTGGCGACCCGACTCTGGGCTTCCTGTCCGTTTCCGTTGAGTTGGCGATCCTGATCGTGCTTGCCATCGTGTTCATCATTGCGGCGAACTACGCCCTATCCCGCTTGGAGCAGGTCGGGCGGCAAGAAGGCCGCCTGATCGAGCGCCGCCGCTGATCGGAGTGATCCTATGACCATAGCCGACCGCATCCTGAGCATCCCCTTCGTGCGCCGCAGCAATGCGCTTCGTACCTTCATTACTGCCGCCTGGCTGGGCTGGCAGATCGAGTCCAACTGGGCCGATCCGTTCCTGTTCGCCGTCTACTCGATTGCCCGACCCATCGCCGGGGTGCTGATCCTTGTGGTGATGTACAGCGTGATCACCAACGGCGCACTTGGCGAGCCGATTTTTGCCTACATCTACCTCGGCAACGCCCTGTATATTCTGGTAGGGCAGGTGATCACCGGGACAAGCTGGGCGGTCATTGACGACCGTGAGCACTACCGCACCCTGAAGCAGCTTCACACTACCCCCATGAACCAGTACTTCTACCTGATGGGGCGGGGGATGGCGAAACTGGCGATTGCGATGGTCTCGGTGCTGCTGACCATTGGATTTGGCATGGTCGCCTTCAAGCTGCCCATTCACCCCGCATCAATCCAGTGGGGCCTCCTGCTAGGGAGTTCCTTCCTTGCGGTGATTTGCCTAGCCTGCCTCGGAGTGATCCTGGGGGGTGCAACGCTCACAATGGCCCGCCACTTCTGGGCGATGGGTGAGGCACTCTCCGGGGCACTGTACCTGTTTACGGGTGCTATTTTCCCCCTCGATGTGCTGCCCGCCTGGATTCGCCCGCTGGGGTTTGTCTTCCCGGTGACCTACTGGCTGGAAGTTGCCCGCCGTGCGATTCTGGGGGCGGAGGCTGCCGCCTTCCCGACGCTGGCTGGATTTTCCAACCCGCAGTTGATCGGGATTCTGGCTGGCTTCACCGTCGGGCTAGTGATCGTCTCTGCGCTGTTCTACCAGCGGATGCTGTATGTGGCCCGTGAAAAGGGGCTGATCGACCTAGAGACTTCGTACTGAGCCGACTCTATATTCGGTTTATGTTGCCTGCGACGTGGGCGCGGATGCTCCGCGCGGGTACAGTGGTTCACAGAGGAGCAACACCTATCGCAGACTCGCTCCTGCTATGGCACGAACACACAAGCTGACACAGCGGTATGGCAGATTGTGCTCTCTCCGGGACACTACGGACAGTGCGCGATCCCGACGTTGACCCTCTCCCAAGCAACACGCAGAACGGTACCACCCGCCCCGCCGCTCATGTTCCGATGCCGGGAGTGTCTTGGGTCGGTGTGTCGAGATTCCGGTGGCTGGGGGGGGTGAGACATTAGGATCATCAGTGGGCAACGGGCTACGCCCTATGCCCAGCGGACGC
>JAHEME010000615.1 GCA_024643825.1 Chloroflexota bacterium
TTCATGGCCCCGGCCCCGCGCTGGTGTTCGCAGTTCCCGGCGGATTCGCAGACAGCCGTCGCACAACGCTTCGAGCACGGCATGATGATCTGGCGCGCGTCGGGCATTCCAGGGCCACCGCCGACCATCTTCGTACTGCACGATGACGGCCTGCGGGAGCAGTTCTACTATGCGCCTGTTCTTGATGAGCAGAGTGATCCCTCGCTTGCGCCTCCACCGGGGATGCTGATCCCCGATGAGCGACTGTACGGTCTGTGGTACACGGGGGTATATCGCGCGCCTGCGGTGCGGGATACGCTCGGATGGGCCACCGCCCCCCCGGTCGAGTACACCGCGCAGCTTCAATCAGAGGCGGCCCCTGGCGACCAGCCGCATCAGCAGTTTCTCAGCGGCCCTGCTGGTGAGGTGTATCTCCTCACAGAGAATGGCAATTTCTACAATGCGTCGATCTGGTCGATCTGGAAGTAAGTTAAGGAGAAAATTTGTATCGTATGGAACAAATAATGCATCGAAAGCGTATATATATGTAGGAGTTCCATGAGTCCTGCAATAGGGAAGGTAATACTTTTCCTGTACAGATTTGGAGGACTCGCCTAAACAGGCTGCTGGGGGGATAGCAATGCCTCAGAGCCTGGGACATTGAGGAGTCAGGTTGTATGGAGTCCGGCGGACGATGAATCGATTTCCCGCTGGCACAACATAGATGGATCAGACTTGGAGGACATCAAAATGAAACGAATCCTATGGTGGTTAGGAATCCTGGTTGCGGTAGTGGTCGTTTCTCCCCATGCGAATCCTGCCCTGGCGGCGGATGCAAAGTGGACGGCGAAGTACTACAACAACACGACGCTCTCCGGCACACCCGTACTCGAACAGCAGGAAGACAGCATCAACTATGATTGGGGGACTGGCAAGCCCCAAAGCGGCGTGAATAAGGATAACTTCTCTGTGCGATGGGTTCGGAACGTGAACTTCACTGCCGGAACCTACCGCTTCACGGCGAGCACGGATGATGGCATGCGTGTGTGGGTGGACGGCAACCTGATCATCGACCGCTGGTATGACCAGCTCACCACAGGCGTGACTGCTGATACAACGCTCTCCGGGGGCAATCATACGGTCAAAGTGGAGTACTTTGAGAACGCGGGCGGCGCTATGGCGAAGCTCTCCTGGGATCCCGTGGGAAGCACCACCTATCCCGACTGGAAGGGCGAATACTTCAATAACAAGAATCTCAACGGTTCACCTACCGTGACGCGTAATGACTCGCAGATCAACTTCGACTGGGGATATAGCAATCCGGCGACTGGCGTTGACCCCGAAACCTTCTCTGTTCGCTGGACGCGAACGGCGAGCTTCAACGCCGGGACATACCGCTTTTCGGCGACTATGGACGATGGCGTGCGCCTGTGGGTGGATAACAACCTGGTCATTGACCGCTGGGTTGACCAGGCAGTCACCGCCTACACGGGCGATAGTACGCTCACCGCAGGCAATCACGCCATCAAGATGGAATACTATGACAATACCGGTCTTGCGGTAGCGAAGCTCTCCTGGGAGGCTGTGGGCAGTTCCACCTATCCCGACTGGAAAGGCGAGTACTTCAACAACAAGAACTGGAACATGAACCTGAATGGCGCGCCCCCCGTTGTGACGCGCAATGATACAGCCATCAACTTCGACTGGGGGAATGGCTCTCCGGCGGTGGGCGTCAATGCGGATGGCTTCTCCGTGCGCTGGACGCGGACGGCGAGCTTCAACGCCGGAACGTACCGTTTCACGGCTACGACCGATGATGGCATGCGGGTATGGGTCGATAACAATCTGATCATCGACCGCCTGATTGATCAGGCAGCCACGATTTATACGAAAGATGTGACGCTGACGGCAGGCACTCATGCTATCAAGGTCGAATACTATGAGAACCTGGGGCAGGCGACTGCTCGGCTGACCTGGGAGCAGGGATCGTCTGGCGGCACGAATCCGCCGGGCACGGTTATCATAGACAATGGCGGAACAGGATACCAGTCGGGCGGCCTTTCGTCCGATTGGTATACGATGGCTACCGGGTACAACGGCAGCGCGCAGTGGAGCTACAACTCCCCGGACGCGCGCGGAACCTACAACTGGGTGCGCTGGTATCCCAACCTGACACCGGGCAAGTACGAAGTGTACGGCTACATCCCCGGTCAGAACGCGACCACGCACAGCGCACAGTACTGGGTTCACACCAGCGGCGGATATACGCTCAAGGTGGTGGATCAGTCGAAAGTTTTCGACCAGTGGATGTCACTGGGGACGTACACATTCTCCGGGGCGAGTTACGAGTTCGTCTCGCTGTCCGACGTTACCTACGAGACGTATCAAACCACCCGTGTCGCCTTTGACGCGGTGAAGTTCGAGCCGCGCCCGTAAGAGTGCAGCACATCAAGAACAGGGGAGCCTCCATCGCGAGGCTCTCTTTGTATTGCTAAGGGATCGGCGTGGGGGTAGGTGGCGGGCCGCTGAACGTACTGCTGAAGAACGCCGTGACCTGCTCACGGAAGTCGGCGAAGCGGGCTTGCAGGTAGCTGGGGAGCGTATCCTTATATTCGGCGACGTTTGGGTCGGTGGTGGATGCTGGTGCGGTGTAGGGGAGTTCCACGATTTCCGGGGTGGGCGGCGGGATGACTCCGCGCACCACCAGATATTGCACTTCGCTGGCGGTGGCCTGATGGAAGCCTTGCACTTCGGCCTCCCGCGTGAGGCGTGGCACGGATCGCAGCGCGGCGATCTCGGCGCGAAGCTGGGCGTTCTGCTGTTC
>JAHEME010000061.1 GCA_024643825.1 Chloroflexota bacterium
GTACAAGCAGGCAGCCTTTACCACCGTCGGAGCCATCGCATTGCAGGGAGTCCGGCGGGCTGATGTGACTCTCGGTGAGACTGTGGTCGTTGTAGGGCTAGGGCTGATCGGGCAGATCACGGCGCAGATCCTTGATGCGGCTGGCTGCCGCGTGATCGGCTCTGATCCGGTTGAGGCCCGCCGGATGCTGGCGGCTCAATTGAGTGGAGCACAAACAATTGACCCCACGCTCGGTGATGCCGCCGCGCAAGTTCGGACACTGACGCAGGGCATTGGCGCAGATAAAGTAATTCTATGCGCCGCCACCTCAAGCAGCATACCAACAAACGAAGCCTTTGCCATGTGTCGCGAAAGAGGTCGCGTGATCATGGTTGGTGCAATGGGCATGGATTTGGAACGTGGGGATTTCTACAACCGTGAGCTTGACTTCGTGATTTCTCGATCCGCAGGCCCTGGACGCTACGATCCTGCCTACGAGAAGCATGCTGTGGATTATCCGATAGGGTATGTTCGCTGGACCGAGCAGCGGAACATGAGCGCATTTCTACAGCTTCTCGCGGATGGGAAGATTGACGTGGATTCGCTCGTCACAGCGGAATTCCCTGTCGAAGAAGCGGATCGCGCTTACGAAGCTGTGCAATCGGGCGCACTTGCTGTGACTTTGACCTACGGCAATCCTGATGAGGCCGGAGAGCTAACCCCACCACCGTATTTCCTCCGTCGAAGCACAAACCCACGTAGAGGGAAGACGGGAATCGCACTGGTAGGAGCTGGGAGTTTTGCGCGTTCCATGCACCTCCCGAATCTGAAAGCCAGTCCCTATTTTCAGGTTCAGGCGGTGGTCAGTGGAAGTGCCTCTGCAGCGCAGGCAGCGCAGAAAGCGGATGCGGCAAGCGCATCTACTGACTTCCCTACCACGCTCGCTGATCCGGCTGTCGATGCAGTCTTAATCGCCACGCGCCACGATCAGCATGCCATGCAAGCCATGAAAGCGACCGAGGCAGGCAAGCACATCTTTGTAGAGAAACCGATGGCGCTCACCGTGGAAGACTGCGAGGCGATGATCCACGCGGCGTCAGAAAATGGTGTTCTTCTCACGGTTGGGTTTAACCGACGACTTGCTCCAACAGCACTAGCCTTAAAAGGCACTCTTGATGCAATTGCGGGGCCTAAGACGATCCTTTTCCGGGTCAATGCGGGCATGATACCCGCTGCGCACTGGTTGAATGATCCTCGCGAGGGTGGGGGGCGGCTTCTCGGCGAAGGCGTACACTTCATCGATTTTGTTTGCGGGATGCTGGAAGCCAACCCCATGAAGGTCAGCGCACAGGGCAGCCCCAACGGGCAGGATTTTGCCATCACCCTGACCTTTGAGGATCACTCACTTGGAATGGTTGTCTATACTGCGCAGGGCAATCCTGGCTTCCCCAAGGAACGAGTAGAGGTGTTTGCAGGCAAAGGTGTCGCCGTTCTGGAAGATTTCCGCTCTCTTACGTTTAGCGGGATGCGCGGTACTTCGATCAAGGGTCGCCCGGATAAGGGGCATCGCGCCTTGCTAGATAATTTTGGTGCAGCGATTCGAGGCGAAGCAGATCTCGCTATCACAGGGCAAGATGGGCTACGAGCTACCCGGATCGCGCAGGCTGCGATGGAGAGCATTCGCACAGGCCAGACGATTTCACTGCAAGGCTTGCGCACATGACAAACGGGGCAAAGGAATCAACTGTGCGGGGGGAGGACGAATTCCCCGTCAGCGGAAAGGATTTTCTCATCTTCTCCACGCAGGATTGGGATGCTCTGCCCACCCGCAAGCATCGCTTTGCTCGTGGGTGGGCAGAAAATGGAAACCGTGTACTATACGTTGAACAGCAGATGCACTGGGCCGGGTGGCTGGTAGATTTACGCCACCAGCTTTCCCGCGTATGGCGATGGCTGAAAGGGCCTCGTCAGGTAGCACCCAATTTGTGGATTGCAACTCTCCCTATTGTGCTGCCCTTCTTCCAGATGTCGCAGGCAATCAACTGGCTGAACAATGTGATCCTGCTGCCTATTTTACGCCGATGGCAGCGCAGACTGGGATTTAAGCATCCGATCCTGTGGATGTATACGCCCCATTCCGGGAATTTCATCGATAGACTGGGGGAACAGGCAGCCGTTTATGAATGTGTGGATGATTTCACCTCCTCACGTGGGCTGGTTAGCCCCAAAGTCATTGCTCGACTGGAACAGCAGGTGATCGACAAGGTGGATGTGTTAATCGTTACTGCCCCGGCGCTGGTGAAGTCAAAGGGAGCAAACGCCAAACGGGTTGAGTTAGTTCCCAATGGCGTGGATGCAGATCATTTTGCGCTGGCGTCCGACCCGGCAACTGAGACAGCATCGGCAATTGCAGATCTTCCACACCCCATCATCGGGTTTCTGGGCAGTATGAATTATTGGATTGATACCGATTTGCTAAGCCAGATCGCACGGAAGCACCCGGAGTGGACGGTTGCTCACGTTGGCCCGCGCGATTTGCTGGCAAATACCGCACCGCTGGATGGGCTGCCAAATTACGCCGCTATTGGTCGAGTGCCTTACGATTCAGTTCCCACGTATGTCAAAGCCTTCGATGTATGCGTCAATCCATATGTGTTGGATGGAGTCGCAGAACATTGCAGTCCACTGAAGCTCTACGAGTATGTAGCAACAGGAAAACATGTTGTCTCCGTTGATATGCCTGAGGCACACACATTCGAAGGATTGATTTCTATTGCCCACAATACGAACGAGTTCATAGCGATGGTAGAAGACTCGGTTTCTCATGATGATGGACTATCCAAGAAACGACAGTCCGCTGCCCAGAATCACACCTGGGGCATGCGCTTTGAACGTGTTGTGTCCATTGTGGCGGAAGTTCTGGGAGAGAATGCTCCTTGATCCGTGAGACCGCCCACCAACAGGAAACAGACAGCCAGGTACTTACCAGAGTGCGTCTGCTGGTGATCATCCCTGCCTACAACGAAGAAGAAAGTCTGGGCAGAGTTATCCACCGGGTACATGAAGCGGCCCCGAATGCTGATATTGTAGTCATCAATGATGGATCAACGGACGCAACCCCCGCTATCGCGGAAACATTGGAGGCGAAAGTCCTCAGCCTGCCCTACAATCTTGGGATTGGCTCCGCCATGCAAACGGGTTTCATCTTTGCACGGGATCGTGGCTATGATGTCGCCGTACAGGTTGATGGGGACGGCCAGCACGATCCGAGCGAAATCAAAGAAATCGTGGAGTGCCTGGAAACGTCGCCTGCGGATATTGTGATTGGGTCTCGTTATGTTGAAGATCGTGGTTACGAAACACCCTGGCAGCGCAAGATCGGAATCCTTGTACTTTCCGGGTTGATCTCCCTATTGGTCAGACAGAAAATCACCGACCCCACCTCTGGGTTCCGCGCCTTGAATCGACAGGCGATTCTCTTTTGCGCTGCTGCCTACCCTTTCGACTATCCAGAACCAGAGTCGGTCGTGCTCTTTGCCCGTGCGGGTCTGAAGATTCAGGAGATTCCCGTTACGATGAATCCGCGCTATGGGGGCCAATCTTCGATTACACCGATCCGGTCCGGGTACTATATGGTCAAGGTTATCTTATCCATTCTCATCGAACTGCTGCGCGCCCGTCCAAAGATTGCAGGAGAAACCCACCATGCTCCTTAGCCCCCTTACCCGCCTGGAAATCCTGATGATCGCTGTCCCGGCGCTTTTGCTTCTGGTTGTTCTGGAGATGGTGCGGCGGCGCAGGCTCCGTGAGGATTATTCGCTGCTGTGGCTGGCGACCTTTGCGCTCCTCGTCATTCTCTCGACATTCCGCACAACACTGCTCGATTCGATTGCTGACGTATTGGGCATCTTCTACCCGCCTACCGCCTTGTTTGTCATCGGGTTCGGGTTAATGCTGCTGATATTGCTCCAGTTTTCGACCGTAATCACGCAGCTCTCGCGCCAGACAAGCCAGGCCGCCCAGCATATCGCACTGCTGAATTTACGCATACGTGAACTTGAAAAGACACTTCAAGATCGCTCCGAGGATTCTCGTAATCGTGCAAGCTAATCGGATTCAGATCGACCGCTTTGCCTGGATTGTGCTTGCCGTCGGGTTAGTCGTGCGAATTGCCGTCATCCTGATTGCCTATCACACCGCCAGCCCAGAAGCCTCCGACGGTGCGTATTACATCCTGATCGCACGGGAACCAGCCCGCCTTTTGCTTACCACCGATGCTCCTGTCTATTCGGTGGGGCCTATCTATCCTATGTTCCTCATTCCGTTCTATCATCTGATCTCTAGCAGCGCCCCGATTGCGCAGGCTGTCGCTGTGCGGATCACACAGGCTGTTCTTGACAGCTTTACCTGCCTGGCTGTGTATCTCATCGCAAAGCATCTGTTTGGCGAACGCACCGGACGAATCGCACTGCTTGCACAGGCATTTGATGCGCGCTATCTCTTTGTTGCGGGCACGATTGCTACAGAGACTCTCTTCATCGCGCTGTTTGCTGGATTTATGGTGGCATATCTTGTATTCGCAGTGCCCTCCGGGCGACTCCTCAGCTATTGGTGGACGGGTGTAATTCTGGGCATAGCTGTACTTGCACGGCCAATTCCTATTGCCTTTCCTGCTGTTCTGGCGGTCTATGCTTTTTTTGCACAAAGCAATCGAAAGCGAGCACTGCAAGGAACAGGAATTCTCCTCGCCGCTATGTTGTTCGTAATTTCACCCTGGTGGCTGAGAAATGTTGGGGGAGAAAACGGGCTTGTACCTGTGTCGGACACAATTTTTAGCCACTTCTGGCTGGCGTCCCGCCCGGATGCCCGCGATCTGGGCGGAGACTCCTGGGATGAAGCGGCGCTTGAAGATGCAACCGAAGTCATGGGGGAAAGGCCCGAAGCCCTGATGCTTGTCAACCCTCAGACCTATGCTACCGCTGGGCTGCGAAATATTCTCGCCGCGCCCGGCCCCTGGATCGGGCGGATTGCATCCGATCTGCTCAAAGCATACGCACAACCCTACGGCACGGCTCTGCTTATTGACAGCCATGAAAGCGCAAAATCTGTGCTGGCTAATTTCCTCTCCGGAGAAGAATCTCTCACTGCTATGCTAATCCTTCCGGGATTACTTCGCCGAATTCTGATGTATCTATGGCACTACTGGGGTTTGATCGGCGGCATCATTGGCGCCGCATTGAGCGTACGGCACAGAGAGTGGCAGGGGCTACCGCTAATTGGGTGGATAGCCTATTGCAGCGCAGGACTCTCACTGCTGCTGGTGGAGCCTCGCTACCTGTTCCCGCTGATGTTCGCATTTACGATCTTCGCAGCTCATGCTACCGTTCGAGGTTGGGAAGCGGTTCGCGCTCGTGTGTTCAGGGCAGAACCTTCTCTACAGATTCGTGGGGAGCAGCAGGCTTGACGCGAATCGTACACATCAGCAAGGTGACAGGGATCGCAGGATCGGAAGGCCATCTTTTGCGGCTGCTCCCTGGGCTAGCTGAACGTGGCTTCGAACCCATCATGCTTATTCTGGAAGACCCTCAATCGCCCGCCACCAGGTTCTGTACGATCCTTGAATCCGCAAATGTACGGGTCGAGCGCATCCCTATTCACTACCACCTTGATTTCTCGTGCATAACTGCACTTCGTAGCAAACTCAAGGAACTACAACCAGAGATCGTCCACACTCACCTGCTCCATGCCGATCTCTATGGATTGAAGGCTGCTGAAGATGTGAACATTCCAGTCCGAGTTTCCTCTCGTCATAATAATGACCGATTCCGTAGAAACTGGTTTGTAAAGCAGATCAATCGCTATTCTATGCGCAGCGCAAATCGAGTGATTGCTATTTCTGAGGCTGTAGCTCAATTCGTGCGTGATATTGAGGGCATTCCAGCACACAAAGTTCAGATCATACGCTATGGACTGGAGGCTCCATTGCTGGAATCAGCAATGCCTGCCCGCCAGGAGACCCGGCGTGAACTTGGGTATCCAGAAGACCAACATGTTGTCGGGTTCTTTGGTCGCCTTGTGTATCAGAAAGGCGTCGATGTTCTTATCGAAGCGATGAAAGACGTGATGCGCTTGCACCCGGAGGCAAAACTGCTCATTGTAGGCGATGGCCCTGATAGGCCCTCCCTTACCCGGCAAGCGGCTAAATCGGGGATCGGGGAAGCTGTACAGTTTGCCGGATGGGTGGATCAGGCTAACCGCTTGATGCCTGCTTGCGATATGATCATCGTCCCCTCACGCTGGGAAGGCTTCGGTCTTGTCACGCTGGAGGCGATGGGATGGTCACTACCTCTGGTTGCCAGCTGCACCAGCAGCCTGCCTGAGATTATCGTGGATGGGGAAACTGGCCTCCTTGTCTCTCCCGAAGACCCCAGCGCGCTCGCGACTGCTATCAGCAATTTGCTGGCAAATTCAGATACAGCTAGAGCGTATGGTCGCGCAGGATATCAGCGATTACGTGATCGATTCTCGGTAGATAGTATGGTCTCTTCAACAGAAGCTCTCTATCAAGATCTGATTGAAGATCAGCGGAGCCACTGACGATGTGTGGAATTACTGGCATGCTGGCACTCCACGGTCAGCGACCGGATGAAGCGATACTGGCACGCATGGTAGATGTCATCCACCATCGTGGCCCTGACGACTCCGGCACGATCATTGACGGCCCGTGCGGACTTGGTAACACGCGCCTCGCAGTTATTGATCTGACAGAGGCAGGCCATCAGCCGATGCATGTGCGCCACCCAGGGGTAAGCGATACTTCGCTATCTGATGCGTGGATTGCCTATAACGGTGAGATGTACAATTTTGGCGAGGTGCGAACCACCCTTGAAGCCATCGGTCAGACTTTCTTTTCTCACTCCGATACAGAAACTCTGCTCAGGGCTTATTGTCAGTATGGATCACCAAATTTCCTGAAGCCATTTCGGGGTATGTTCGCATTTGCGATCTGGGATGTTTCACGAAAACGACTCCTTCTGGCCCGTGATCGGCTGGGCGAAAAACCTCTGTATTACACATTAACCAATGACTGGTTTGTCTTTGGATCGGAAATCAAAACGCTACTCCAGCACCCGGCTGTTACACCTCGACTGCATGAAGCAGTGATCGCTCATTATCTAGCCTATGGCTATGCACCTGCCCCCAACACTCTTTTTGAGGGAATTCACCAGTTGGCACCGGGCAACTTAATGAGCATTGATGTCTCTGGATCGGGTGCTCCCAGCCTCTCCATCGAACCATACTGGGAACCTCCCTATCCAGGGGTAGAAAGTGAAATTCCTGACGAAACTACATTGGCAGAAGAACTCCTCAAGCAACTTCGCACAGCGGTACGAATGCGCATGATCTCCGATGTACCACTGGGGAGTTTTCTTTCCGGTGGATTGGATTCGGCGGCAGTAGTTGCTCTCATGGCACAGGAAAGCCCCCGTGCAGTCAAGACATTTGCTATCGGTTTTGCAAATGAGTCCTCGTTCGACGAGACCTTCTATGCAAGGCAGATTGCTGATCAATTTCACACCGACCATCATGAGTTCATAGTAGAACCGGATGTCATCAACCTGGTCGATGAACTTGTATGGCATCACGACCAGCCATTCGGGGATTCGTCGGCCATTCCCACCTATCTGGTAAGTAAGTTAGCGCGAGATCATGTGACGGTTGCGCTCACGGGCGATGGTGGCGATGAGTTGTTTGCAGGCTATGATCGCTTCCGTGCTGCCCGGCTATCACAGGCACTTGAAAATGTCCCGCCGCTGGCAATTCGTGCGGCTTCCCTGGCATTGGAGCAGCTACCAGAATCGACCAGCTACCGCGATACGATCCGCCGGGCCAATCGTTTTGTGAAAGGCGCAGCATTACCCCTTGCTGAACGTTATTTAAGCTGGGTGCGTTATACGCCCAGCGGCTGGATGCGCAAATTAATGGCAGATACCAACGAGGATTCTGTGGTAGAACACTACACGAGTCTTTTTGCGAAATCCGCCTCTCAAACAAATCAAAAAGATATCGTTGCGCACCTGCTTCAACTCAACCTGACTACCTATCTTCCTGAAGACCTGCTGGTGAAGGTAGATCGCACCAGCATGGCAGTTTCTCTTGAAGCCCGCGCCCCGTTTCTGGATCATGTGCTTCTCCAATTCGTAGCTGGAATCCCAACCAGCCTGAAGCTGAAGGGGAGTACGTCTAAGTACATTTTCAAGAAAGCAATGCGCGGAATTTTGCCTGACGAAATCATTGATCGAAAGAAACACGGCTTTGGTGTTCCTGTTGGAGCATGGATGCGGAACGGTCTCGCCGACTTTGTAACAGCAACCCTGTCAGGGCCACGGGCAGAAGCGCGTGGAATCTTTCATGCGGATGCTGTCAAAGAGATGATTGCAATCCACAAGAGTGGGGGAGCCGATCTGGGACAGGCTCTCTGGACACTCTTAACGTTTGAGCTGTGGATGCAACGATATTTCGACTAACAGTAGGGGAGAGGAACGGAACTTTGGCCCATTATCTTGTCACCGGGGGAGCAGGCTTCATTGGATCGAATCTGGTGGAGGCTCTTCTATTGCAAGGACACACTGTTCGAGTCTTAGACAACTTCTCCACCGGGCGGCGGGAAAACCTAGTTGCATTCGCTGACCAAATCGACTTGAGAGAAGGCGATCTGACCGATTTTAGCACAGTCGCTCAAGCTGTCGAAGGTGTTGATATTGTCCTTCATCAGGGGGCACTGGCTTCTGTTCCACGCTCTGTAGCTGACCCATTGCAATCCAATGCAGCGAATGTCACCGCCACGCTGCATGTTCTGGTTGCCTCGCGCGACGCGGGCGTCAAACGTGTGGTATATGCTTCCTCCTCATCGATTTACGGAGATCAGGAAGAGGAGCTGGCCAAAATTGAAACGATGACACCAGGCCCCATTTCCCCCTATGGGGTTGCCAAGCTTTCTTCCGAAAGCTATTGTCAGGTGTTCTATAAGGTCTATGGGCTGGAAACGGTAGCATTGCGGTATTTCAATGTCTTTGGCGCACGGCAAGACCCAACAAGCATGTATTCTGCGGTCATTCCTCTGTTCATTACTGCTCTAATGCGCGGCGAATCCCCAACCATCTATGGCGATGGGGAACAAACGCGCGACTTCACGTACGTTGGCAACGTGGTTGCTGGCAACCTGATCGCTGCAACCGCGCCACCAGAGAACGTCGCTGGGGAAGTCTTCAATATGGCAGCGGGTGGGCAGACATCGTTAAATGATCTAATGGACGTTCTCAACGAGGTAATGGGAACGAATATCACGCCAAAGTATACCGATCCCCGTTCTGGCGACATCAAGCATTCGCGGGCAGATATTAGCAAGGCACAGAAACGAATGGGGTATCAGCCAACGATCTCCTTTTTAGAGGGAATTCGTCATACGGTTGACTGGTATCGCACCCAGGCGTGATGCGGTCTGATCCTCCTCGTATGAACTCTTCTGATGCCCCCATTCGTGTGATGCGTATTATTGCGCGGCTCAATGTCGGGGGGCCAGCGATTCACGTTGCGTTGCTAACATCTGGACTTCAAGGGCCTGAATTCCACACGACCCTGGTTACCGGGCTGATTGGTGAGCAAGAAGGGGATATGAGCTATTTTGCGCATAGCCTTGGTATCACGCCTATTATGATTCCCTCCCTGGGGCGAGAGATTTCCCCTATTCGTGATTTCCTCACAGTGGTCGCTCTGATCAAACTCATACGGGCCGAGCGTCCCCATATCGTGCATACACATACCGCCAAAGCCGGGTTGGTGGGACGTGTCGCAGCATTTTTATGTGGCGTGCCAGTGGTTATTCATACCTTTCACGGGCATGTCTTTACGGGCTACTTTGGCCGTACAAAATCCATGCTCTTTCTGTGGCTCGAACGCCTGGCTGCACGTTTGACAGATGTAATTCTCACGATTAGCGATAGTCTCCGTGATGAGTTGATCGGCTATCGAATTGCGAAATCAGACCGGATTCGCGTCCTGCCGTTGGGACTTCCCCTGAATCCTCTCACCAATCTCACCGATATTCGAGGGCAATTCCGTGAGGAACTGGGCTGCTCGACAGATATCCCACTCATCGGTATTATCGGGCGACTGGTTCCGATCAAGAACCATGCTCTGTTTATAGAAGCTGCTCGACATGTTCATGAGGCGCAGCCGAATGCGCGGTTCGTAGTCGTCGGGGGTGGGGAACTGGACGAGCAGCTTCGTTCCAAAGTCGATGGGATTGGCCTGGGGGCAGTCATTCAATTTACTGGCTGGCGGCAGGATCTTCCCAGAATCTATGCAGATCTGGAC
>JAHEME010000616.1 GCA_024643825.1 Chloroflexota bacterium
CCGGCGCGGAATGGTCGCTGCCAGTAATCCCCTGGCGGCTCAAGCCGGGCTCAACATTCTACGCAGGGGAGGCAATGCCGCTGATGCGGCTATCGCAACGGCTGCGGTGTTGAACGTTACGGCACCTGCCCCGTATGCCATCCAGTTACGCTTACGACATCGACGATTGAGCCACTGATCAGCGTATTCGGGAATGTCGGGGTGATCATCCCACCAAAAAATTCATATGAAATTTTAAGATAAAATAGGTCAAATTTGTGCTAAAATATCATGGGAGGTATAATCAGGGCCTACGCTGAACTTTCACGGCAGCAGATAGCGACCCGGTTTCTTAGAAGTTACCGAAGACTTGATTAGCACGCCCGCAGCATGGCGCCAGACTGTCAGCGAGAAGGAGGTCAGGTCGAAGACCAGCTCAAGAGCCTGACTTCTCTTGCGTAAAAACTGAGCCCCCCTGGAGTTTGAGGCGGCTTTTGTTGTTTTTGAGTATTCATAAGGAGAGCGAATCAACGATGAAAGAGGCAAGAGAGTCACAGATTAGAGAAGTCATGACTGTACGCACTGCTCGGATACGTCGTGACTCCAACATACATCACGCGGCGGAGATTGTGGCTTTGTCGGGCGTGAGTGACCTGATGGTAGTGGATGACGACGATAATTTTTGTGGTGTCCTCTCGGAAGGAGATATCCTGCGCACGGCGCTGCCCGATATCGACGAGATCCTGGATGAGGGGGGAACGCTTGACGATGCCTTCGAGATTTTTATGCGCAAAGGGAGGGAACTCTCCGACCTGCCCATCGCCCCGCTTGTCATTGAAGAGCCCATCATAGTCGGCCCAGAAGACCACGTAGCCAAAGCTGCTACCGTACTCCTCGACAGACAGATCCGCCTGCTCCCCGTCGTAGAGGATGGCAAATTGGTCGGAACTGTCTCGCGCGCTGACATCTGCCGGGCTGTTGTCGGTACGCTGTAAATCCAACTGGTACCAATCTATCACACCAGCAAGTGTTGTATGAGCAAGAAGGGATTTCACATTATGACTATGGACGACAGAGATGCCACCTTGTTGTGGAAGCCAGACCCGTTAGCCAAGCTGGTCATTCAAAAGGGCCCGCAGGCGGGTATGATCTTCCCATTAGTTGAAGGGGAGCTAGTTATCGGCCGGGGAAGTGACTTGGATATTGTCCTGGAAGACCGGCTGACCTCACGACGCCACGCGCGTATCAGTTGTCGAGGGGGACAAGCCAGCATTGAAGATCTGGGAAGCAGCAACGGCACCTTTGTAAATAGCCAGCAGATTAGTGATCGTCAAACACTCAATCCGGGCGATAGCATTCTTATTGGCCAGACAGTGCTGGTTCTTCAGACGGCCGATTTTACGATGGAGACGGCGCAACTCCCACAGCGTCCGCCCCAGGCACCAACGCAGGTAATAAAAAAACTACCAAAAGGCCAGGACATTATCCCCTCAAGGCTTATACTCAAGACTGCATCTCAGGCAAACCAACGCTTGGGGCACGAGAACTTGGGCTTTCTGTCTGAGGCACATGGAATTGTGCCCATCAAGCCGCCGCTGCTTCAATTGCCTGCCGGCTACGAGGCCTGGGATGAGATGGCCGAAAATCTACCTGAACTCTATCGGACACTCGGGGTGCGGAAAGCCCTTGAAGCGATGCCCATCCTCAGTGCCGCCGAAGCGGACTTGCCAGACGAATATCTATTGCGCGCTTCGGTCATTATGAGTATGCTTGCCCACGCTTATCATCGGGTTGAGGCCAATCCTCCCCATCAACCAATGCCCGAGGGTATCCAGCGACCCTGGGAAGAGATTTCCCGGCGATTGAACAGGCCCGCCCCACACCTGTCTTACATCGACCTGATCATGTACAATTGGAAACTGATCGATCCAGACCGTGGTGACCCTATGCGCGTCGAGAACTTGCGTCTCCTGGTGCCGACCGTGGACAACAAGGAAGAGCGCATCTTTTACCTGACTCAGGTTGAGATATTGGCCCAGTGTACGCCAATTATCAGCGCCCTGGTGCGAGCCCAGGAAGCTGTCTATCGGGATGATACTGAGGCTCTGAAGCGGGAACTCATCCTCATTGCCGATGGCCTGCAACACGTTACTTACAAGTCTTTTATGACCATCAATCCCAACCCCCACAGCGACACTTACGTAGACCCTGTGGTATGGGCAAAAACTGTTGCTCCATTTGCGGTCCCCATCCATGAGGGAACTGCGGGGCCAAGTGGCACCTCAGCCCCTATTTTCCATATGTTGGATATGTTCTTCAGTCGCCAAAATTACGACACGAGGTTTGGGGCGGAGATGCTTCACCTCAGAGACTGGTACCCCAAACATTGGCAGGATTTTATCGAAGCATTGGGTGAGATCTCCGTAGCTGACTATGTTGAGAACAGAGGGGATCCAACGCTCAAGGGGATACTCAAGGATGCCACACAAGCCTATGCTGGCGACGTTGGCTTCCTCAGCCGGCACCGGTTAAAAGTATATGGATATCTGGATGTTGGCTTTAAGGTTGGACGCAGCGTAACCATTACCGGCTTCACTGGCCTCTTCAAAGACCGAACCTGGGATGAGGTAGACTACGAACTGGCAGACGCTCGCACTGAACGTGAGGCAGACTTCCCCCGGTCCAGCCACCACGCCGATGTCAAAAGTGTCGACATAACCAATACCGATGGAGATCCGGTCAAATGGGTGAAACGGATCATTCTCGATGTTTCAAACACAGGTATTCGCTACCGGCCCGGC
>JAHEME010000617.1 GCA_024643825.1 Chloroflexota bacterium
CAGTTCCCACTCTTGCAGGATGACTTTGAAACCTATCTCAACGAAACGCTTTTCCAGACTGACTTCATGGATGCCTACTCCCCTCTTGGATTAGGCATCTCCTAATTGGTTTATCCATTAGGAGATGGATCGTAGAGGGCTTTGACGATCAAGATCGCGCCGAACTCGACAATCGCCACAATGAGCCATGAAATGTCTGCACCAATGACAAGATCGTTGACGATGCCTGCCAGCCCTGTCCCGACCGCGAGGATCGCCATCGCGTAATTCAGGAAGCCAGCGCGCCAACCTAATTGCAAATCCTGATAGATAGTTGAGCCGAGTAAGATCAGGCCAGGAATAAACAGCATGAGTGCTGGTAGGGTATCCTTGAAAAGCACATAAAGAACTGCGCCTGAGATCAGAATTGCGCCCCAGGTGAATAAGTCATAGCGGACTTCTTCCGACGAACGACCCTTGCCAAACATAATGATGACTCCTGACGGGATGCTCCGGCTCTCTCCAGAAATAAGTGTAAAACACAGTATAATCATGCTGTCTACAAAGTCAACGCATCGCAGCACGTTTTGGAGCCAGCATGGTCGATCTCTCCCAGTTTCGATTCTCACACCCCATCGAAGTACGGTATGCCGATATTGACGTGCTTCAGCATGTGAACAATGCGACGTACTTCACGTACATGGAGACGGCGCGGATTCAGTATTTTGCGGAGGTGCTGGGCTGGAAAGGGCACTGGGCGGAGTTAGGCGTGATCATTGCACGGGCGGATTGCGAATACAAACAGCCGCTGGTGTTTGGGGATACCGTGAAGGCATACATGCGAACTTCGCGACTGGGAGCCAAGAGCTTTGACTTTGCGTATGTACTGGTGCGAGAAGAAGATGGAGCCATCGCCGCCTCTGGCAGCAGCGTGCAGGTAGCCTATGATTATGATCAGGGAGGCAGCATCGCTATCCCGGAAGCGTGGCGGGATGCGATGACGACCTATGAGCCAGGGTTGAAGGGGGAGGCTCGCACATAACCCCCAATAATGTGGGGGTGGTCTGTGCAACTCAAGGAAGGGGTCATGCGTATCTAATCATTGGTAACTGGCTCCCAATCTGGTGGGGCCAACAAGAAATCAGAGAAGTCAACGTACAAAGAGAGGATTGAGTCATGTACACTGTTCCTGCTACCAGCAAAACCCCGGCATTAATCATCTACCTTCTGGATGTCAGCGGTTCGATGGGAGAAGACCTGGGAGGAAAGACGAAGATCGAAGCGGTATCTGATGCGCTGCATCAGGTCGCGGTGAGGATGGTTCAGCGAAGCACCAAAGGGACGACCGTTGCACCGCGCTACCGGATCGCGATGTATGCTTACAGCTCCCAGGTGACTGACCTCCTGGGCGGTATCAAGACAGTGGCGGAACTGGCCCAGATGGGCGTTCCTCGCCTGCAGCCGATGGATGCCACTGATACGGCGGCTGCCTTCCGTGAGGCGGAACGGCTGCTGAAAGCCGAATTGGGGAACTTGCAGGACAGCCCTGCGCCGCTGGTCTGCCACATGACCGACGGGGAATACAACAGTGGCGGCGACCCGGAACCCATCGCCCGACAGATCATGCAGATGGCGGTTGGCGATGGCAACGTGCTGATTGAGAACATCTTTGTGACCGATAAGGCACTGGGCGCACCGATCAGCGACCCGAAGGCATGGGATGGTGTTACTGGGGAAACGACACTGGCATCCCCCTACGCGGAAACCCTGCTGCGGATGTCGTCACCAATCCCGCCGACCTATCGCAGCGTGATGGCGGAGATGGGCTACGCCCTATCGCCGGGAGCGCACATGTTCTTCCCTGGCAACCAGCCTGAGATCGTAGAGCTTGGCTTCGCGATGAGTGGTGCGACCCCTGTCACTCCAGTTACGCCGTAATCAGGGATCTGTTTTCTGTAAACGAGCCAGAATCCAGGCGGGCCGGGCAATCTCCCGGCCCGCCTGCCATGAACCGCCTGTATGCCACAGAAAACCTCGGAGATTATGAACCAGAAGCGAATACCTCCGAATTCCCGGATGGGGACTATCCAACTACCTCAGGATGTCGAAACACCGCTAACGGCCCAGCGTACGCCGGCTGGAATGGTGCTGTATCTTTATGTTCGGTCAGGTGATAGCGCCGCTGCGGATACCATCGGGCAGGACTATGTGACCTTTCGCTACGGTGGCTCTGATCTGGCGTTTGCCGTATGTGATGGCGTAGGTCAGTCGTTCATGGGCGATCTGGCGGCGCGTGCTCTGGGTGATGGGTTGATCGAATGGTTGTGGGGCCTGAAACGTCCGAGGGATGCGGCATCATTTTCCAGCGAGACTACGGTGGCCCTGAATGCGATGTGCGTGACCAGCGGTAAGCTGGTTGCCGAGTATCAACTACCCGCGAATTTGCCGCCGATTCTGTCACAAGCTCTGGAATTGCAACGCAAATACGGGAGCGAATCGATGTTTGTAGCGGGACGGCTGGCGTTCGGTGGGGATGATCCCTGGGTGGCACTCTGCTGGTTAGGCGACTCGCCCGTGGCTGCCGTCGATCTGGATGGGAAATTGCTTGATCTTGGTCCACATGGGCATACATCCGAACGGTGGAATGCCACGACGGGAGTCAAGGGGGAAGTTCATACATGGGTCGGAGATGCAACGCATGTGGCTCGCGTGGCTGGCTATACTGACGGACTGGGAGTGGATCATGTGCCGACAGACGCCAAGCTCGCGGAGATGGTAGGTAACTGGCTGAAGAATCCA
>JAHEME010000062.1:0-2067 GCA_024643825.1 Chloroflexota bacterium
CTACAGTCCATGTTGGGGCAGAATTGTTCTTTGGGGTTCATTCGACACACTCCTTGGTCGCACTTGAAGTGTGCTGGATGAACCTTCTTTCTTCAAACCACGCTATTCTGTGGTGCTACCCGGAGCGCATATACTACAAAAAATGGGCCATGACTAAAGCTGCGACTGAGACCGCCCCAATCAGTACCGCACCATAGATCAGCATCTTCTGGATCACGCCACCCTCCTGCCCGGTCAGCCCCACCGTCGTGCAACCTACGATTACCTTGGCGGGGGCGAGCACGCTGCCCAGCGAACCACCCGCCGTCTGCGCACCGAGGATCAGGGTCACGCTCAGGCCCAGAAGCTGGGCCGTCTCCTTCTGAAGCAGGGCGAACACGGCGTTCGAGTTGTTGTTGCTGCCCGTGATGAATGCCCCCAACGCCCCAATAAAGGGCGCAACCGCCGGGTATGCAGCCGCACCAACCCCGGCACTGAGGCCGCGCGCCAGCATATTGGTCATCCCTGCGTGAGACATCACAACTGCCATCCCCACCATCGCAGCAATGCCAATGCTGGAATTCAGCCCACCTTTGACTACTTTGTGCAGGATAGTACGCGAGGCATCAGGCTTGTAGTATCCAAGTCGGCTGTAAATTACGAAGGCGATGATCGATGTGTACAGGAGAATTGCGCCGGAGTGCCCGAATAGACTGATAGCACGTCCATTTTCTGCTGGGGTGATCCACCCTATGCTAGTCGAAAGTTCTGGGAAATGGATGATGAGCTTGATGCTGTTGAACAGATCGTTGACTGGCTCGATCAAATTGATGCTGAAGGCAAGGACGATCAGAATGGCGTAGGCGGAGAGTGCAATTGCAAGCGAGCGCGGCTTTGATTCCGGGCTGTGTGCTTCCGGCAAAGGCGCGGAGGTCTGTGGATGAAGGCGATACATTGGAAGTTGCGCGATTCCAATGCTGGCGAGCATCCCTAGCAGCGCAGCCCCCGTTGCTCCCAAAGTCCATAAGCCGTGCGTGGCAAGCCAGTACTGCGTCAGGCTCATAACTGTACCCAGAATGAGAATCGCAGGGAAGGCTCGCACCAACCCCCTCCAGCCGGAAGCTACCTGTGCAACCAGAACTCCGCACACAAAACAGGCGATTCCCAGCAGCACGGCAGAGTCAGGGGCCAGGACTTCGCCGGGAAGATTGGTCACCGCCATCAGAGTCTGAAACGAAGTCGCTAGCGATCCATAGTTGACTGCCCAGCCATGACCTAATGAGGTCATCACGACGGCCTGGATGGGGGAAAATCCGATACCAACCAGCAGTGGAGAGACTACCGCCACCGGTACACCGAAGCCGCCCATACCCTGAATGAAAGAGACAAATACCCAGCCAAACAACAATGCTTGAAGGGTGCGATCACTGGTGAGACCGGAAATACGATCTCCAATGGTTTGCAGCGCACCGGCTTCGTTGACGACATGGAACATCAAAAGAGCGCCCCAGATAATGTACATGACATCCAGAGTCAGGAGCAGGGCCTTCCCCTGAGAATACGCCAGCAAAGGCAGCTTGGCTCCATAAAACAGGATGGCGATCCCAATGGCAAGCAGCCACCCGATAGCGCCCGCCCGACTGCCCCCCCAGTGGAGGCCCAACATCAGTGCAAGAATAACAACGACGGGAGCCAGTGCCAGCAGCCAGTTAAGGATAGTGAGAGGCATCGTAACCTCGCTTTAGGGAATGGTCAGGGTCATTGGAAGAGTCAGCGCATTGGATGGATCAATAGACACAGAGAGTCGCTGGGCAGTCTCCGGGAGATACAGCCCTACCCGGAGCATCACGTCGCCGGGAAGTGTGCCCTCTGGAAGGGTGATCGTATGTTCATCGGCCACGATTTCGCCCGGCTCCCATAGGTCGGTGGGATACGGTTCTCCATTGGCAAACGGCACACGATCATCCTGAGCGATGAGGTTCCCCCGCGTATCGACTATATGGATAAACACAGTATATTCTTCAGCGATTTCCTTCTCGGCACGCCAGACGAGTCTCAGCGTTAGCGGGTCGCCACCTGCAAGTATCG
>JAHEME010000062.1:2077-10263 GCA_024643825.1 Chloroflexota bacterium
AGCCCAGCAGACTCACTCGATTCCCGAACAAGACGGGTTCAGTGAGGGGGATCATGGTGTCTGGCGGATCGAAGGTTCGCGTGCTGGCTTCGATGGTGAACTCCCCCAGCACGAGTTGATCCCCATCGCCCAATTGAAGAGTCAACGGATAGGTTCCAGCGGCTATGTCTCGTGGCAGGCGCAGCGTATAGCGGTCGGTGATGAGTTCGCCGACCTGCCATCTCGTGATCGGGTATGACCCGTGAACTGGATCACCCTCATAAAACACGATGTCGCCAAGGCGCAGGGTTACGGAAAAATTGCGCGGCTGGATGCTCTTGTTTTGCCAGTAGGCGGCGAGATGAAGCGTCTCACCGGGGCGGGCCGTCGTTTGTGGAAGATCGTAGCCAAGCAGCTTCACGCCCGGCGCAGCCTGAATCGTTGCGGGGAACTGGATCGGCAGGCCACTTAGATCCGGGTGCGGATTAGCGGAGATCGCAAGTGGGCCGGCTTCCGCCTGAAATCCAGCGAAGCCGCCCTCACTGTCCACCAGCGGAAGCCGTGCTCCCGCCTGCGACGAGAAAAGACTGACGCGCACGGTATACGATCCCGGCGGTGTACCCTGCGGAATCGGCACTTCGATGCGAGTTAGCAGACGCTCACCGGGCGACCATTCCTCAGAAGTGTAGGTCGCATTGACACCGCGTTCGAGCGAGCCATCCCGGCTGGCCTTGACCCAGCACCAATCGTAGGCGTCACAGATTTCTGCCACGAAAGCGTAATCCGGGGCGGGCGCGGGGGCTTCGATCTGCCACAGAAGATCGACAGCGGCAGATGTTCCCGATTGCGCGGGCGTGAAGCTCGCACCTAGCAGCGTGATTACATGAGCGAAATCGGCGGAAAGCGTGGCAGGGATTCTAGGGGCGAACTCTGGTGGGAGTAAATAGGCCACAAAATCCGGGCTTCCATCCGGGCCGGGAGGTTGCGCGATGCGGTAGGGGGCGATCATCGACTCCCATGCCGCAGGCGGCATCGCATCGCGGGTATAGGCTTCCAGTGTTGATCCTGATGGAGCTAGCACCAGCGCATCGCCACCGAAAAGTGAGCGCGTTTGAGCTTCGTCGTGAGCAAGAAATCCAAGCGTTGGATGCCGATAATGAAAGGTGGCGAGATAGGTTGTTGTATCTGGTTGAGGATGTTCGTTGAGATAGTGGGCCAGGGTCGCGATGTGTGAGTCGTTATCGTAGTAAAGCACGGGGGCAGTGCCCCATCGCTGTAGATCAAGCAGAGTAAATCCTCCACCGATCAGGGTGATGAGCACGAGCGCAGCCGGAAGGAGGAATCGTTTTGGTACAACAGCAAAGTGGGAAAGCCATCTCGCGGCGGCGATAACACCCAGCGCAGGGTATAGCGCAATCAACGGTGCAAGGCCCACTGCTCGCAGATTGCTCGGTGTGATGCCACCTATTGAGAGGGCGGTGGGGGCGAGCATCACAAGAGGCCAGCACAGGAGCAGTGCCCCGCGTGCTCGATCCAGGGGAGTGCGTGCCTGCCACAGATCAACAATCGCAACCCCAATTCCGAGTACGAAGAAGGCACTGAGAACAGGGCCAAATATCGGCTTTCCGGGCAGGTTGAAGCGCCATAGTGGGTCGCCCTTGAACATAAACATGCTCAATGCCAGCCGCCAACCTTGCACGGCTTGCGCCAGGGATTGCGGCGCGACCTGATCAATGCGGGTGCTGAAGGCCGCCGGATTCTGAAGGAAGAAAATGCCCAGAGGTGCGACCACCAGCAGCGCACACAAGCCGTATAACAGCAGCGATGAAAGCCGCTTTCCACGCTCGGAATCGGTGATTACGAAGACCAGCAGCGTGATCATCAGCGGGATTGGGAAGAGGCGCACGGCCAGATACGTGTAGGCCGCCAGCCCAGTACAAACTCCGGCTAATGCCATGATCACAAGCCGCTTCCGAGGGGATTGTGTGCGCAGCCCGATCCACAGCAATCCGAGGCTGAGACCCTGAAGCAGGGGCTGAGTCACGGCGCGGTCGGCAAAACGGCTTAGTACCAGATGCCAGAATGCGACGGCGAGCACGGCCATCGCAAGCAACGACAAGGAATCGCGGCGGCGGTCATCTGAGTACAAAGCACGCATCAGCCAGCCTGTAACCGCGATGGTCGCTATCCCGAACAAGGCCGAGGTCAGACGGAGGGCAAACACGACTGGTCCGGTGAGGCGCATGATCAACGCAGCAGCATAAAACCACAGCACTTCTTTGCCTGTGTAGGCCGTAATGAACACCGGGCGGTAATCGCCAAAGGCAATATCACGCACGATTACGCCGTTCGCGCCTTCGTCAAAGTGAAGGCCAGGCGGAATATGACCGAGCGTGTACAACCGGAGAAACGCCGCCGCGAGGAGGATCAAAGTAGCATAGAGGAGGAAGCGTCTGCGGGGCATCATGGGGAAGGTTGTACCGCAGGTTAGCCCACGATGCCAGCGCGGAAGGTCACCAGTTTTGCATGAACCGAGTCAGATACAAGTGGTAGAAAACAGGGACTTTCGTGACACGTTTTTTGGGGATACCGTGGCACAATTCACCCGTTTATGCTCACGCCAGTGCCTGATCCAGATCTGCGATGATGTCGGCGGAATCTTCGATGCCGATGGAAAGGCGCAAAGTGCCTTCGGTGATATGTTGCGCTGCGCGTTGTTTGGGTGACAGGCCGCGATGGGAGGAACTGGCTGGGTGCGAGACCAGCGTATTGACATCGCCGAGACTGGTCACAGGGCGAATTACCTGGAAGCAATCGGCGAGGCGGAAAGTTTCGGAGCGATCTACGTTGGCGATCTCGAAGGCCAGCATTGCGCCAAACGCACCTTGGCGGAACTGTGCGCGGGCTGCTTCATGGCTGGCATCGGACTCAAGGCCGGGATAGAACACGCGGCTCACGCGCGGGTGATCGACGAGCCAGCGGGCAATTTGCATTGCACTTTCGCAAGCATGGCGCATACGAAGCGGCAGGGTGCGCAGCCCGCGCAGGGCCAAATACGCATCGAAGGGACTCATCACACCGCCAAGCAAGCGGCGGTTGGTGCGTACTTTATCCATAAGTTCAGAGGAGCCGGAAACTACCCCGCCCGTTACATCGCCGTGCCCATTGATGAACTTGGTGGCGCTGTGCGCTACGAGATCGGCTCCCATCGTGAGAGGAGTTATGAGAAACGGGGTCGCAAAGGTGTTATCGATCAGTGTTTTCGCGCCGACCTTCCGGGCGGCTTCGATGACGCTGCCCAGCGAAACGACACGAGCCAGCGGGTTGGTGAGCGTTTCGCAGATCACCAGCGCGGGGCGCTGCTCCTCAATTGCCTGCCGGAACGTGCCTGCATCCAGCGCATCGGCAAAATGGACATGCAGCCCCAGATTAGCCCCTGCCCATCCCAGCAGGGTATGTGTCGCGCCATAGGACTGCTTCGCGGCGAGGACGACATTACCGGGCACCACAGTCGCCAGCAGCGCGGCATGCAGCGCTGCCATCCCGCTGCTGAAGCTCAACGAAACCTCGGCTTCTTCCAGCAGGGCGATGGCTGATTCAAAGGCGGCCTGTGTGGGCGCGCCGTGTCGGGAGTAAATGTAATCAGCGGGATGATCGGCGGAGCCGCCCGCCGCACCGAGCGCACGGTCGGTCTCCTGCATTGAGCGATGGACAAATCCCACTGAAGGCACAATCGAAGGCATGGCCGGGGCTGGAAGATCGCCCGGCTCCTCATGCCCGGAGGAAACAGCGAGGGTGTAGATACTGCGTTTGAAGTCGGGCATAGCAGGAAACCTCCACGAAGACAGGATGGAGATGATCTTACTTTGCCGCCCCATCCTCCGCAATGAGTCGTTCCAGCCGCTGAAGATCGGCACGGAAGAAGGGAGCCAACACGATCCCGACGAGGAAACGCAAGCGCTGGTTTGCCAGGCGAACGCGCATCGTCAGACGAACGCGGTCATTTTCCAAAGATTCAATCTGGTATGTTTCGAGCATTTTGAAGGGGAAGTTCAACTGGTTCATTTCCGAGGTGAAGGATTCATACGGACGCCAATCCACAATCGTCTCTTCGATAGTCCCCAGCCCGTGCGCGCAGTGATTCTGTGCGCCCACACCGAGCCGACCCTCCGGGCGCAAGAATGGTGTCCAATCCCGCAGGTTCTGCCAGCGAGTTCGTTTGTGTGGGTCGTTCAACCAGTCCCACAGCACAGGCGGCGAGACATCGTACTCGTGCGTCAATGTCAGATCCGCCTTTGAATCTTCAATGGCCTGATGCCGGGTATCATTCAGCGTTTGATACTGCGATTTCAAATCCACATGCGCCGTCTTAACTTCCCCGAAATGCGGATAGCTGGCCGTGTTAGGAATCATTGTGTCGGCACTAATGCCCATATGAGTCAGGCAGGTTTCGGTATACAGCGCATACGCGCGTCGTGGGCCTTCTTCCCCCACCGCCTGATCCTTGAGCAGGCGGTCGCGCACAAGGGAGACATCAAGACCCATCAGGTTGGATCCACCCTCGATATCACGCGCAATGAACTCCCCGTGATGGATCAGAAACTTGAGATCAAGATTGGGAATGTTGATGCACGCTTTGCAATTACAGGTCGTGTTGCGCCGGATCGTGAGGACGCGATCCCGAAACGCAGCGTACGTTCCTTCGGTTAATTCCAGCAGAGCATCGCCGCGCGGCAGGTCTTCGTCATGCGCATAGGCAAGGATCGCCCCGCCTTCCAGCGAAGCCAGCGTCATAGGTGGGATCAGATAGTCGCTGATCAATTCGTAGAGTTCCTTCAAGACACCCTGCGCGTGATCCAGTTCGACATCCGTGAGATATTCGTCAAAGCCAGAGATATCCGCCAGAACGATGTATCCCTGGGATACGGGTGCATGTGCATGATCGTGAGTTGCTGCTTGCGTCATGATCTACGCTCCACTTGGGGCAGCAATCGCCGCAGATGATTCCATGCTGGAAGGCTGCTGATCAGATGCTTCCTTCATCAACATTTCCATTTGATCCATTGGCTTCTGAAGCATTTTGCCCATTATCATTTTGAGCAGCCCCGTTCCTACCGCGATGCGACTGATCATCGTTTGCTGCTTGAACTTCATGGTACTAAGAACTCGTGTCCCCTGTCCGTTAGGGAGCGCCTCAAGCGAGTATGTGCTCAAGAAATCCATCCAGGACTCGTGTCCGGCATGGGTGATATTCTCGAAAGTGTAATAGTCGAAAGGACGCCAGTCCAGAATGGTTTCCACAGAGAGCTCATCTTTCCCGTGTGCACAGTGATTGCGAGCGCCCTTCCCGGTACGTCCTCGCACTTTTGAGGCTGTGCTCCAGATAGCGCCTTGACCATACAGGGTCCTTTTGCGAGGATCCGTAAGCCAGTCCCATACAACTGGCGGCGGCTGTGAGAATTGGAATGTCAGTTGTATTTCAGCCTCTTCAGGCGATATGAACACCCGACGCTCTTCCGTAAGCTCCTTGTATCGCTCCCGCAGATTCAACGCATAGACTTGCACCTGTCCCAGATGTTCGTATTCCTCAACCTGCGCGTGCATCTCCCCCGGTTCAATTTCCA
This sequence comes from Chloroflexota bacterium, assembly GCA_024643825.1. GTDB lineage: Bacteria > Chloroflexota > Anaerolineae > Aggregatilineales > UBA3940 > JAHEME01. The sequence goes on from JAHEME010000062.1 coordinate 7,681, forward strand.
TTTGTTTGAGGGCGGCTTCGGTAAAGAGGGTGTACGCCTTCCAGCCAGTCTCTTCTACGATGTGATTCTTGGTGAGTCGGTGCAGCAGGTTGACATCGGAACCGACCAACTCCCGGCTGCCCAGTACATCCTGTAGAATGTAGCCGCCATAGTGAACCATGAACTTCAGGTCGAGCATGGGGATCGCACGGCAGGCATTGCATTCACAGGTAGTACGGTGAACGATACGAGTCACTTTGTCGCGGAAGGCGACATAAGTCGCTTCCAACAATTCGACCAGCATCTCGCCGCGTGTCAATCGTTCTCCTGGAGCATGTGCGAAGACCGCATCGCCCTCCAGTTTGGCAAGGGTAAGCACGGGCTGGAAGTGATCGAGGATCAGTTCGAGAAGCTCGGCAAGCACTTCCTGCGAGTGCTCTAATTCTGTTTGCGCAAAGTAGGCTGTAAAGCCGCTGATATCCCCGATGACCAGATACCCCTCATTCGTGCTCCCCATTGACTTTCCTCCCCCTCAACTATCTCCTGCTGCCCGGCGCAATTCTATTCATCATAGCGGAGCAGGATAAGCGCAGCAAGCCTTACGGGTTAATCGTGATGGTGGTAATCCGCAGTTCATTGACGGTCAGCCCATCCGACAACGTGATCGGAACCGGGGATAAATCCATCGCTTCATACATCCCCACCGTGAGGCGATAGTCGCCCGGTGGCGTACCGGGGATGATCGGCAGCACATGTGAATCATAGATCGGTGTGAAGACGGGCCAGAAAACCGTTCGCACCTGTTTGTCTAAGAAAGACGGTGTTTCATCGACCTGACTTACGAGTTGGCCCTCAGGGGATAACAAATGAAGGAACACAATGTAGTCCTGATCGGGCTGTCGCTCGGCTCGCCAATCCAACCAAACGATGATCGTTTTGCCGGAGGACACTTGTAGACGATCCACCTGCACGCGGTCGAGGCGGAAGAGATCGCCAAAGGGCTGGGGCAAACTGGGGGGATCGGGAAGCTCTGGCGCACCCGGGAGTGGGCCGCGCTGTTCCAGAGGAGCCGTAAACAATGAGATTGTCATCCAGCCGGAGCGTACATCCTCCGACTCGGTAAAGGCCCGATCCGAGAGGAACTTCACCCAGGAGATGTCCGTTTGACCGAGGCTCGGATCTGAGGAGCGAATCACCCAGAAACGCTCGCGCATGTCGGTGTAGTTGGCGGCGATCTGCGTGGCAAAAAACTCGCGGTTGAAGTCGTTTGCCAGCGATTGATCGCCAAGGAGCAGGATGGGATTATCGGCAGGGAGAAGTTGGTGGGCGTAATAACGCAGGGGCCGACCGATAAATGGGTCTTCGCTAAATTGTAGTATGACGAGATCATTGGTCTCGACGTTCGCAGCAACCACTTCGTTGGCCTGGCGGAAGCCCCAATCTCCCGGCAGTTCTATGGGGCGATTGGCAGAAACGACGAGGGCCACGGCTGCTACGGTAAGTGGCCAGCGTATCCATGCTTTCGGCAAAGCAGCGAGGCCAATTCCCAGGAGGATCGCCAACATGGGCAGCAGAAAGATCATGCGACGGTTGATAAAGGTCTCGTAGCGGAGGTTCACCAGCAGGGCCAGAGCTGTACTCCCTACGATGAGGGCTACCAGGAACATGACCGTATTCAGCAGCCGCCCGTTCTGGCGGCGACCTTCCCGCCGGATCAGAAGGACGATCCCCACGGTGCCGATCAGCAGGAGCAGCCCGTATAGGATCTGCTGATCATAGAGCATCACACGAATGGTATCGGCAATTGTAGCCCAACTGGTGGGGGCCGAGGTGGTGATTCGCCGAGACCCGCCGCTGGCGGACGTTGTCAGACGCTCGTTGGCGATAGCTGCCATCGCTGGAATCCAGGGAAGATAGGTCACAGCCGCTATCACCTGAAGCCGGAACCAGCGGAAGACATCGCCCCGCCGCCGGACGATCATCGTTAGAGAGAACAGGCTGGCTGCCACGATCACAAACATGCTGTAGTAGTGGGTATAGGCTAACCCGGCAGTCGCCACGACTACGCCCAGCGTAGCGGATCGCTGGCGGGAACCGAACCACCAACGCATGTAAAACAGCACAAACGCCATGCTCATCATCAGGAGCATGGCGTAGTTATGCACCTCGTGGACGAAATACTGGATGAAGCCCATCGCGCTACAGATCGCGGCAGCGGTGAGACCCGCAAACGGGCGGTGAGTGGTATCGACGGCGACCCGGTAGACCAGCGCAGTGGCGATCATCCCTGCCAGCATGGAAAGAGCACGCATCGCCGCATCGGTCTGGCCTGTCACCAGGGTCCAGATTCGCAGAAGAATGAAGTACAGCGGCGGATGACCGGGGCGGAACAGATACGTGTGGAATTCCAGAGGCCGAAAGGCGAGCGAAGCTTCCACCATGTTGATCTCGTCGAGCCACATGCTCCATGCGCCCATGCGGGGGATAAACATGACGGCAGCGATGAACAGCGCAAGCGCGCCCATCCAGATGATAGAGCTGCGAGGCTCAGAATTGCTTGGATGATTCTTTGAAGGTTTGGCATCCAGCGCATGTGTTGCCACA
>JAHEME010000618.1 GCA_024643825.1 Chloroflexota bacterium
CACCTGCGGGATGATCGCGGATGGGCTGCTCACCAAGTCGTTTGATACGATTGACCATCTGGACTTCTGTGACTGGCTCAAACAGAATGGGGCTAACGAACAACCTCCGATCATTGATCGGCCCCCGGTGCGGGCGATTTATGATACGGCCTTCTGCTACGAAGGTGGGGACATCACCAAACCGAACATGGGGGCTGGAGCCGCTCTGAGGAGTTTTCTGCGCATCTCGCTGACGTACAAAGGCGCACTGCTGTACAAGATGCAGGCCGGGATGGGCGATACGATCTTCACGCCGCTGTATGAAGTGTTAAAGCGGCGCGGTGTGAAAGTTGAGTTCTTTACGTGCGTCACCAATTTGGGGTTGGATTCAGGGAAGCAGAACGTTGAGACGATCACGGTGCAGCCGCAGATCACACTTGCGGTAGGGGAGTACAATCCGCTGGTTCTCATCAAGGACCTACCCTGCTGGCCTTCCGAGCCGCTGTGGGATCAGATCGACCCGGCACAGGCGACGATCCTCCAGGAGAAGGGAATTGATCTGGAGAAGACGTGCGCGCCCTTCCCCGAACTGAAACCCGTGACCCTCACACGGGGTACTGATTTTGACCTGGTGGTGCTGGGGATTTCGCTGGCGGCATTGCCTTCGATCAGCCAGGAGTTGATTCACGCCAGCCCCGCTTACGCCAATATGACGACTAATGTCAAGACGGTGATGACGCAAGCCTTCCAGGTCTGGATGAACAAAGACCTGGAGGGACTTGGCTGGACGGAGCAAAGCCCGATCTTTGGGACGTATGTGGAGCCGATGGATACATACGCGGATATGAGCCACCTGATTCCGAGGGAGAACTGGCCTGCGTCGTACGATCTAAAGAACATCGCGTACTTCTGTGGGGTGATCGAGGACATCAAAGGTGGAACGCAGAAGGGGATGGATCAGATAGCTCATGATCAGGGGTTGAACTTTCTGACCTCGGACACCGCGTATATCTGGCCGAAGATAGCGGGGCCTAACGAATTCGATTGGATGGTGTTACTTGATCCAGAGAACCGCGAAGGGACTGCGCGATTCGAGGCGCAGTACTGGCGGGCGAACTTCGTGCCCACCGAACGATACGTGGTCTCGTTCAAGGGGACGACCCAGTTTCGATTGAAGGCGCCTGGGGCAGGGTTCGATAACCTGTATCTGGCAGGCGATTGGACGCTCAACGGATTTAACGCGGGCTGCATCGAAGCCTGTACGATGTCTGCGATGCAGGCTTCGCGGGCGATCTGCGGGCTGCCAAAAACGATTGTGGGCGAAACGGACGACTGGCTGTTTGAATAGGGGAGCAACCATTTTATGGATGCAACTGCTGCGACCATTCTAAGCAAACGTTACGATCTGATGAACCTGATTGGTGCAGGCGGCATGGGGGAGGTCTTCCTCGCTTCTGACCTGCTGACCAATCAGCAGGTGGCGGTGAAACGAGTCTATGTTGACTCACCGACCAAGCCAGCAACCGGGCGCACGCCAAACACGACGGATGCCACACGACTCCTGCTGACGCAGGAGTTCAGTGTGCTGGCTTCCATGCGGCATCCGAATATCATCAGCGTGCTGGATTATGGGTTTGACACGCAGGGCGGCCCATTCTTCGTGATGGAGTACCTGCCAGAGGCAGAGACGGTGTTGGCGGCTTCCAAGCAACTGCCGCTAGATGGCAAGGTCTCGCTGGTGATCCAGATGCTTCAGGCACTAACGTATCTGCATCGACGCGGGTTGATTCATCGCGATCTGAAGCCCGCCAATGTGCTGGTTGTATACGACGAGTCCGGTTCGCCGCAGGTGAAACTACTTGACTTCGGGCTGGCGAGCACGACTAAGGAGACTCCCGAAGAAGGCGGCGGAACGCTGGCGTATATGGCTCCAGAAACCTTTATGAATGAGCCATTGAGCGCGGCGACTGATCTATTTGCGGTCGGGGTGATGGCGTTTGAAATGATCGGCGGAGTGCATCCGTTTGAAGACCTGGGATCGACCGGGAGCCAGATGGTCATCAGCATCCTGCACAGCGATCCGAACTACGCGCGGCTGGATGTGGCGACTGTGCTCAAAGATGTGATCGCCATGCTGCTGGAAAAAGACCCGATGGATCGGTATCCCTCGGCGGAAGCGGCTATCGCAGCCCTGTGCATGGCGGCAGAAATCAGCGCGCCGCCGGAAACTGAGGCGATCCGTGAGAGCTTCTTGCAGGCAGCCCAGTTCGTTAACCGCAAGTCGGAAATGAGCCAACTGAACGATGTGCTTAAGGACTCCGCGCAGGGAAAGGGCGCGATCTGGCTGGTGGGTGGTGAGAGCGGGATCGGAAAATCGCGGCTGATCGATGAACTGCGCACGCGGGCATTGGTAGCCGGGGCGCTGGTGATCCGCAGCCAGTCAGTTACGGAACAAAGCAGCCCGTATGCGGTCTGGCGGCCCGTGCTCCGTCGGCTGGTGATCCATACCGATCTCAGCAACCTGGAAGCGGGGGTACTCAAGGAACTCGTTCCTGATATTGAAACTCTGCTGAAACGCACGATCCCCGATCCGCCCGCCATCGAACCAGCAGCCGCTCAGACTCGCCTGCTGCAAACGATTGAAGGTCTGCTGGCTCGGCAGACGCAGCCGATCCTGATTCTGTTTGAAGATTTGCAGTGGGAAAATGTGGAGAGTCTGCGTGTATTGAACTATCTGGCGCGCGTGATTGAAACGATTCCGATCTTGATCCTGGGAAGCTACCGCAGCGATGAACGCC
>JAHEME010000619.1 GCA_024643825.1 Chloroflexota bacterium
GAATATGCCGGGGTCGCGCAGTCACCCCACGAGGGCTATCATTTCCATACTGGTCGCCGCGCCGCTGCGATTCATGGGTATGATGATGCGCTCCTTGAGGGTATTCCAGAAATCAGCATCGAATCTTTTGCCGGGACGGGCTGCCCATTTCGGGCTGGCCCACTGAACCCTGGTGAAACCGTCGTGGACATAGGTTCCGGCGCAGGCCTCGATTCCTTGATCGCTTCTCGTCTGGTGGGAGATAACGGGCGAGTCATTGGCATCGATATGACCGAAGAAATGCGGCTTAAGGCTCAGGCAGGGGCGCAGGCAATGGGTGCAACCAACGTGGAATTCCGCGAAGGGTGGGCCGAAAATCTGCCGCTGCCCGATGAATATGCCGACGTAGTGATCAGCAACGGTGTGCTTAACCTCACACTCAACAAAGAAAAAACCCTGATCGAATGGCGCCGCGTCCTCAAACCCGGTGGACGCTTGCAAATCGGCGATATTCTGGTCGCCACGCCCCTCCCCGATGATGCTCTGGATGACATCTCTCTATGGACTGGTTGAATTGCTGGCGGTCTGCTGGAAGCAGACTTACTCAGCGCCGTGCGCGCTGCCGGTTTTGTGAATGTCAGTATCATCCAGAAATATGACACCTTTGTAGATGTGCCCAATCCCTCCGACGCGCTGGAATTTGGCACACAGGGAATCACCTTGCGGGCAGATAAACCCGCCTGAAGGGCGCATCCCGGAGTCGTCGCCTTGCCCTGGCCTACGAATAGCGAGGAGATGCCTCATAATGGAAAAAGATAGCACGACATTTTATGGCGGAATCGAAGATTTAAGTGTGTGACCGAAAGATTTTTCGGTCACACCGTGAAACGCTTAGATCTACCGCCTACCAATTTCTGAGCGTAATTTAGCGGTAGCTGCTCAGGTGAGTGACCGAAACGCCAAACTTTGTCGTGCAATCATGGAGAAACTCGTTCTTGACAACCTTACGAGTCCTGTGTTACTCTGTGAAGGCAAGTTCAGGAGAAGAAGTTACATGGTGAAAAGCGCACAAAACACACGAATTAGCCGACTCCGCATCACGCAAGGTGGTGGGGTAGCTGATTCATGGGTGAAGTGCGCCTACTGACCGTCGGATAAGTTCGGCAACGAACCGCCACGGGCGCACATCCAGCCCCGTGGCGGTTTTCTTTTTTTCGGAAGAAGATCATGCAAGGCCACGGGCGGAAACAACCCCGTGGCCTTTTTGTTTGTATCAGTGAAGTGCTGGAGGAGAAGAAAATGAACTCAGTTGTGGTAGTTGAGAATGCGTACAAGAAGTTCGGCAAGCCGGGCGACCCGGCCTGGAAGAAGCTCCTGACTCGGAAGAAGGCGGAAAACGGCAGCCGACCCTCCGAAGGCAAGGAGCAGACGAAGAATGGGAAATCAGAGAAGGGGCTGGTCGTTGCAGTCGCACACGTTTCCTTCAGCGTTCAGGAGGGGGAAATCTTCGGAATTCTCGGCCCGAACGGAGGCGGGAAATCCACGCTCATCCGCCTGATCGCCACGCTGCTGCTGCCCGACGATGGGACGATCACCGTGTTTGGTCACGATGTCGTCAAGCAGTCGATGAAGGTGCAGCAGGTGATCAACCGCGTCTCGGTGGAGGCGAGCTTCTTCAAGAAGCTATCTCCGATGGAGAACCTAGTCTATGGCGCGCGGCTGTATGGCATGGCGCGCAAGGATACCCGCCAGCAGGTGGTCGAAATTCTGACCCGGCTGGGGCTGGAAGAGCGCGCGATCAATAACCCGATGGAAGAGATGTCTCGCGGGATGCAGCAGAAGGTCGCCATCGCGCGGGCGCTGCTCTCGCGGCCCCGGCTGCTGCTGCTCGACGAGCCGACAACAGGGCTTGACCCGCGCTCGAAGCGCGATGTGCAGGCAGTGGTGCGCGAGCTTCGGGAGGAGCATGGCGTGACCATCCTGCTCACAACCCACGATATGAACGAGGCGGAAACTCTGTGTGACCGCATCGCCATCATGGATCAGGGGCACATCGTAGCGCTGGATACACCAGAAAATCTGAAAACACGCATCCCACAGAACGGCCATCCGGTGACGCTGGAGGATGTTTTCCTTGAGCTAACCGGGCGGCCTCTGGTCAAAGAAGACGAAGTGGAGCCTGTACTGGAGTAGCGGCCCCCTCACCCCGACCCTCTCCCGGTGGGAGTTCACGCACCAACACTTGTTGAGTCGCTACCTCACCCCCGGCCCCTCTCCGTACCGGAGAGGGGCGAAAACCCAGAGTTTGGGAAACCAGCTTGAGGATTGAAAAGGCGAGTTTGAAACATAGTCAAAGGAAACGGAGACAACATCATGACAACCAATCTGACAGAGACATCCGAAGACATCCGCCAACTGCCGCAGGGCTACCGCATGCGCCCTGCGGTGATGGAAGACGCGGAAGCAGCCGTTAAGCTACTCAATGCCTACATGCAGGCGCTGATCGGGGAGGACGAAACCACCGTCGAGGCGCTGCGCCACGAGTGGGAAACGCCTGACTTCGAGCTATCGCGCGGGGTGCGGCTGATCGAATCGCCGGAGGGAGAGATCGTCGGGTTTGGTGATTTCTACGATACGACTGCGCCGTATGTCCGCTCTGTCATCTGGACGGCAGTGCATCCCGATCATGAAGGGTTGGGATTGCGAGAAGCGCTGCTCGACTGGGCGCTGGAGAGTGCAAAGAAATCGGTGAGCAAGGCCCCCGACGGGGCGCGCGTGACCGTGCATACCTT
>JAHEME010000063.1:0-7763 GCA_024643825.1 Chloroflexota bacterium
TGCCGAGGTATATCCCCGGCAGCAGCACGGCGATCACCGCCGCGCCTGCAATCCCCCACCAACGACGTTCTACAATCAAGGCGTAGAGGGAGAGCATCAGCAGCAGGGTCAGCAGCGGAATATCCTGCGGCCACAGCTTGCGGCTGTAGAAGATGGCCCAGGGCGCGGTGGCGAACAGCGCCGCCGCGATCAACCCGACCCGGCGGCTGAAATAGCGCGCGCCAAGCACGTACGTCAGCACGACGGCGGCGGTTCCCATGAGGGCCAGGAAGATGACCGCTGCCGCCGGATCGCGCACGACGATCAGCGGGAGGGCCATCAGGTTGGCCATCAGGGGCGGATGCGGCAGTCCGGCAACCGATGAGGTGACCAGCGATGGGGCGATGCCATCGCGCACCAGGCGGATCGCGCTGCGATAGGTGGTTGCTTCGTCAAATTTGAATTCGGTGAGACCCGGCCAGCCGATGCGCGCAATCGCTGCCAGAAGCACTATCAACACAAATAGGAGACCAGACCTATGCGCTTTGATCCAGCGGATCACGTTTAGCCTCCGAACGGGCACATATCGGTGGCAGTAACCTGACGGTTGGCGAAGCCGAAGCTGTTGAGCGCTTCCAGCGAGGTGGGATTGGCGCGGGTATAGGCCACCACCAGCCCGCACGATTGGCCCAGATTGCGATTCACGCTGAAGTCGCTCCAGAAGAGATCGGCCATTCGCGCAAACTCAAGGCCAGCCATCGGGCCGAAGAATGGCGTGGGAGTCGGCGGGCAGTTGGGGTCGGCAGCCGGGTCGCATGGAGGCAGTGGCGGCGGCGCATAGATCGCCATCAGGTCATCGTGGGCCGTTTGCGCCGCCCCGATGTTCCCGGCGCGGATGTAGGTCAGCATCAGATGGAAGCGAGCATACGCACGCAGATATTGATCTTCGTTGGGGTAGACCCAGTTCAGCAGATCGTCGTCATTGATCGCTGTGCGATAGGTGCTAATGGCTTCGCTGTAATTGCCGAGCAGGAGCGCGTCTTCCGCGTCATAGATGACGTGGATGCGATACTCGGCGACGGGCTTGATCACCTGTGACAGCGAATACTGCACCCCATCCCATTTATAGATGGTGGTGGATTGGCGCTGCGGCCCCGCGTCGGTGGTGGGGATCAGGCCATTGGTGACGGAGACTTCCAGCAACGAGTCTTCGTCTACATCCGAAACCACGATGTCGGCATTCGGTTCGATGATCTTCTGGCTGAGGAGGCTGGCGAAGTTCTCTACGTCGAGGCTCCATTCGAGGATGCTCACCTCGTCTTCGCAGGTCGTCTCGCCGCAGGTCTTGACCGAATAGACCAGATCGTTGATACGGTCGCCATTGATGTCATCGGCTGAGTGCAGGATGGGCGCGCCGCGATCCACGGAATAGCCTGCCTGATACAGCAGACGGTACGAGCCTTCCGCACAACCAAAAATAAATAGATCGCCCGGCTGGGGGAAGTCTTCGATATGCTGCGGATCAAAGGCCAGCACGAGCACATCGGGAACCCCATCGGCGGTGAAGTCGCGGTCGGCACGCACTAAGCCGCCGAACTCGGTCAGCGCCCCCCAGGTGCGGAGGGTGACTTCCAGAATGGTGGTCGCCCCGCCATTGGAAAGGAAATCGTTGATGACCCCGGCGTAACGTGGGAAGCTGGGCGGCTCCGAAGGCAGCGTGGCTGTTCCAGACTGCGGACACACGGCGGGTGCGGCGAAGATGCCGGGAACGGTAGCGGTCGGGATCAGGGCCTGGGCGGTCGCCGTCGAAGCGAAATTGGCGGCAGCCTGCGCTGTCGCAGTAGCGACCGGGCCGATCAACAGGGTGTTCTGGTTGATGGCTCCTTCAACGGTAATCGTAGGCGTGAGGAGCGAGATCGAGATGCTGCCGCCGGGTGTGGCGGTCGAGAAGCTCACGGTAGGCGTTGCACCGCCGACGGTCGATCCCCCGGCGCAGGCCAGGAGGGTGACAAGCAGGACGATGATCGGTAGAAGCAAACGAACAATTCGAGGATGGCTCATGGTGCGGGGAAGTATAGCAAATCCGACAGGGGTTGGACAGCGAGTGAGGTTACACCCTGTTGAGGACAATTTTCCTATTCCCAGTCGGGAACTGTTATGTCATGATCGAGGTGGGGAACAGATCTGCCATTTTGGATCTGCAGGATAGGAGATGAGACTATGTTAGGATTACTTCTTGCTCTGCTAGCAGCCGCCGTGCTCGGCACAGGGGGTGCCGTATACGCTGCGAATGGTGCATCACCTGGAAGTGCGCTCTATGGTCTTGACAAAGCCACGGAGAATGTCCAGTATGCGCTGACATTTGGTGATCACGGCAAAGCTGAACTCGCACTTCAGAATGCCACAGAACGACTCCTGGAAGCCCGCGACGATGCTCAGAACGGCGACGACGAGGGTGTAATCGAGGCCCTCCAGGGTTATGACGAAGCGTATAACAACGCCATCGCACTCCTCCAGGACGACACGCCAGAGGATCAGGACTTGCTGGAAGCATCGCTTGAAGAGCAGGACGCGATCCTTGACGAAGTCGTCGCGCCTACATGTACGGATGTTGACGGTGATGGGGTTGATGACGTAACAGGCGAATCCTGTGATCCCCCCGCACCGACTTGCACCGATGTTGATGGCGATGGGGTCGATGATGTCACGGGCGAACCCTGCGCGACGGAAGAGACCTTCGATTCCTGCGTAGGTGCAGACCCACACCCTGTAGGTCAGTATCTGGCGGATCAGTATGGCGTGACCTACGAGACCCTCATGGGATACTTCTGCGGCACGGATGCCACCGAAGACGGCGAGGGCACAGGTCGCAACGGGTTCGGCGAGATTCGGCTGGCCTTCCGCATTGCCGAAGCCAGCGGAGACCCGGTTGAAGACATCCTTGCGCTGCGCGATTCCGGCCTGGGCTGGGGCCAGATCAAGCAGGAGTACGGGCTGATCGGCAACGGTAAGAATGCAGAGGAAGGCACTTCCGAAGACGGGACGGCCACCCTTTCCACGGGCCAGGAAAACAAGGGCAAGTCGAACAACGGGAATGGCAACAGCGGCGGGAACGGAAACGCCAATGGGCGTGGAAATTCCGGCGGAGGCAATGGGAATGGTGGGAACACCGGAAACAGCAATGGTGGCGGCAATAACAACGGCAATGGGAACGGCGGGAATGGGAACAGCGGTGGCAACGGGAATGGAAATGGCAATGGCAATGGTGGCGGCAAGCCGTAACCATCGCTGAGAAGAAGAAGATCAATACGCTGACCCCCTAATCTGAGGGGGTCAGTTTGTTATCAGGGTGATGTAGATTGCAGCGAGGAAACTCGATACGATCTACGGAAGTAGAAAGATGCCCCATGACCCGTTTCACACTCTCCGAACGCTTATCATATCGTTCGTACATCGTTTTGCTAGTGCTGGTCTTTACCCCTCTGCTGATCGGGCTGGGGTGGAATGGCTTTGGGCTGGTCGAGGTTGTGTTTCTACTCGTGTTGCTCATCGCCATGCTGATCTTCTGGCGGGTGCGGCAGACGCAGGGAACGCCGGGCATGGAAAGCCTCGCCAGCGTACGCAAGACTCTGCGGAACGGTGAACGCTATACCCTCGTGCAGCTTTATTCGCCGCGCTGCGCGGGTTGTGTCGCCGTGAAGCCGTTTGTCGAACGCCTGGAAGATGAAGCCAGCGATAAGCTCCAGGTGCTCAAGCTGGACATCGAACATGCGCCGGGCAGCGACCTGAAGCCAGAGCACGTCTCGTTCACGCCCATGTTTCTACTCTACGATCCGCAGGGGAAGCTGATCAAGGAGACGTACCTGATCGTGGATCGCAACAAGATTCTGTATGAGATTGATCAGGCCCAGCGGGGGTGAGAGCAACTGGCCCCACCCCCTAGCAAGCCAGCCTCAGACAAGCCGCGCCTGCTAGTCGCGGCACCTCATTATCGAACGGGGCACGCAGTCGCCATCAGGGTCACGGTATCGGCATCGTTGGCGACCTGCTGCGCATCCGCCGAGCGAATCGTCAGCCCCTGATACGGGGGAACTCCCTGGAAGGATGGCTGCGATAGGTGGAAGGTGTAGCAACCGACAAACGTCTGCGGCTCGTCGCCTGACATTGCATGCAGCGTGATGGGTAGGGAGTAGTAAAGCTGGCCCGCCCCGGCATCCGAGGCCACCTCCCCGGTGATCAGTTCAATGTCGTGCGTGTTTTCATAGCCCGTCTGGAACTGATCCAGGGTTTGTGAGATCGCATCTGGCCCCCAGTAGGAGTAGGCACGCACGTACTCGTGCAAATTGAGCGCATTGAAGTACGAGCGCAGAACCTGCACCGGATCGCTGCGATCATCGAGGTAGCGGTTGGCGCTGATGTCGGCAGCGGCGAAGCTCGGCGGCTGGTAGATACCTGCATCCGCACCGGGGAAAGAGTCGCAGGCATGGGCCATCGCATCGGCAGTGTTCGTGCCATTCGCCACCTCCTGAACGTCGGCCTTCTGGATGCCCATCGGGGCAAACGGCAGCGCCCCCTGTGCGGCAGGGGAACCGATATGCAGTTGATAGCAGCCAACAAAGGTCTGCACTGCGCCCGCCGTCGTCGTGGCGACCAGTGTCACCGGGACAGTGAAATACTGATTCCCTGCTGCCACCCCGCCACGAATCGTCCCCATCGTCAACACGACCGTATCGGTTTCTGCATAGCCCTGCTCAAATTGATCGTAGGATGGCTTCTCTGCATCGGTTTCCCAGTACGAATAGGCGCGCACATATTCATGGCGGTTCAGCGCGTTGACGAATGACCTCATCAGGGTATCGGGGCCTGTGAGGTCATCGAGGTAGACATCCGCCTGTTCATCAGAGGGGGCCTGTGTGACTGCCGCCTGTGTGGGAGCCGATGTTGGCACCGACCCGACTACCGGCGGGGCGGTGGTGGGGATGGATGTCGTCTGTAAAAGGGCGGGGGTTGGTACAATGGTGGGTGCTTCCCCCGTCCCTGTGCTCGATGCACAGGCGATGCCAACCAGGACAACTGATAAGACAGCCATCAGTAATAACTTTCGAGATGTGTTCACTCGATTCCTCCAGAATCAATCGTTGCTGTGGATTGTATCCCGTTGCAGGGGCGCGGATCGCACCCGTTGGATTCCACACAGAGCGTAATGACGCGGGAGTCGAGCAAATGGTTCCATCCCTAATACTGAGATGATGGATGTTTCGATGGTCGGGAGGCGGAGGCAACAAAAAACCGGGCGAGATTTCTACCTCGCCCGGCCTACATCATTCGTGCAGGTTTTACATATCCATGAATTGCTGGAAAGCGGTATTGAATTCCTGCGGGGTATCCCACATCACAAAGTGCCCAGCCTTCTTGACTAACTGAGTCCGACCATGCGGAATGTACTTCTCAAACAGCTTGATCTGGTTGGGGTTGACGATCACATCACGCGCGCCAAAGATACCCATCGCAGGCATCTTGAGCGCATATAGTTGATCGGTGAGATTGGTGTGATGCAGCGAATCGATGCTGCTGAAGAATGAGTCCACTGTGAAGCCCTGTGAGTTGGCGATGGTCATCTGGTAAAACAGATCGGGCTTGGGGCGCGAGACGAAGGGAGACCACAACCGAATGAACGTCCGCAGGATAGGAGCGCCCTCACCCATCAGCATCAGCCGCGCAACCAGCGGAGTCCCGGCCAGTTTGAGGAACAAACTGAGCGAGTTCCCATGAATGGGCGAGCCGACTACGCCGACCTTCTTGACGCGCTCCGGGTATTTCAACGCCACACCGAGGGCGGTCGTCCCCCCCATTGAGTGCCCCATAATGGGCACTTTCAGGATGCCAAGACCATCCATAAACTGCGGGATCAACTCGACGAAATCGCTGACTTCAAAGCTTCCACGCTTCTTCTCAGATTCGCCAAACCCCCACAGATCGGGGGCATACATGCGATACTGGCCCTGAAAGGTCTCCAGGGTAGATCGCCATGTGTTCCACGCCTGCGTCCATCCGTGGATCAGGATGACGGGAGGGCCGGAGCCAATGACTTCATAATGCACATCGCCCTGGTCAGTAAATATCGAGGGCACGAAAAGCTCCTGAGCTACTGGTGAACACAAAGGCGCAGAGTGATCGCTGCGCCCTTCGCTTTCTACGCGACTATCCGCCCGGCGCGTAGGGCGTCAGACTTCTTCGTCCATTTCTTCCAGGATCGAGTACAGCAGTTCAAGCAGGATGTTTTTGACGCTTTCCTTATCGTTAGCGATGCAGGGCAGCATCTTGACGCTCTCCTCCAACCGCAGGGCGATGCGGAGATCGTCAATCGTCCACGCATCGGGTAGGTCCTGCTTGTTGGCGGCGACTACGTAGGGCGTCGGCGCATAGGCACGAAAGGTTTCCAGGATGGACTTCGCTTCGCGGAAGGTCTCCGAACGGCTGGAATCCACCAGGACGACAAACCCCAACATCCCTTCGGAGAGAATCTCCCACATAAAGTCGAAGCGACGCTGACCGGGAGTGCCAAACAGATACAGCACCAGGTCATCATCCACGGTGATACGCCCGAAATCCATAGCGACGGTGGTTGTTTCTTTGACCTTCTCCGCTTCAGAGGAAATCGAACGCTCGGTAGAAACCACATCGATTTCTGATATCGAGCGAACAAATGCCGTCTTGCCAGAATTAAAGGGGCCGGTGATGACCATCTTTACGGTTTGCGTCTGCATCGTGCCTCACTCTCTCGCTGCTGTGCCTGCGGGGGCTGTGAATATCCCCGCTGGTAGGAAGTCTTGTCGAATGGATGCTGCTACTCGGCCCCGATGCCCTGAAGATGATTGATCAAACGGCCCACGAGCGCGCGTTTCTGGTGGCGTTCATCCGGTGATAGCTTTTCGCGTTGGCGTGCCTGAGTCAGAGCTACTAACCCGGCTTCCCGCAGGCTACCAACCACCCGCCGAATCTGCTTCTCATTCATGTTGAGACTGTTAGCAATCATCCGAACGGTGTTATCTGGCTTGATAAACTTGAGAACGCGCCATTCATCTTTGCTGAGTTGAAGGTCCTTCAGCGCAACGGTAGGGCGCTCTACAAATTTCAAGTTGACATCCAGGCTGGGGATTTCTTCTTCCAACTGCTCATCGCGCTTCTGAACGCGCGCGATCTGGATAATGATGTTTTCCAGGTCCAGCGGGACGGTAATGCGGCTGGTATCCGGCAAACTGGTACCATCGAAGGCGAACATGCCTTCCTTCCAGCTTGCAAACTGATTCACCGCCGCCAGCGCGTGCTTCTTGATGCTGCGGACGATATCCGCCTGAGTCACGTAGCCCTTCTGGATCAGCAGTAGACCGATCTGCTTGTCACCCGTCTTCTCCGCACGCTTCGCCAGTGCTGCCGCCTGTTCTCTGGAAATGCGGCCATCCCGCGAAAGCACGGAAGCCAACGAACCATCGGCATCACCAATGGCGGCGAAGATCAGTTTGCCTTCACGAAACGTCAGATTCGCCTTGCCATCCTTGCGGTCAACGCCCAGCGTTCCCGATTTCTTGGCGAGGCTGACGAGATTCAGAATCTGGGTTCCGCTGAAATCTCTCAGATTGCCCTTCATACGATTTCCTGATAGCTACCACTCATGAACATCCACACTCACACCGAGGAAAACTATAAGCCTAATTGGACTGTGGGTAGTATACACATCTGCCAGAATCGAGTCAAACCTGCTGACGGCAAGAACACGTTACAGA